>JAYVSF010000546.1:0-7352 GCA_043775605.1 Myxococcales bacterium | reverse complement strand
TGAGCGGGTTCTTTGATGGAAGCGGGGGACGTGGCGAGCGAGTTGGCTGAGGGACGGCTGGTGGCAGCCCTCAGCGAAGTCGCTCAGAGCGGCATGCGTACATGCTGACCGCGAGCGTGGCGAAGCACTCGCGCGTCCTGACTGAAAACCGCTTCCACAACGGCCACCCGGACTTGATCGTCCGGGGCGTCTACGCCGGCAACGCGGTGAAGTCGGGGATCGAAGGCGTCGAGATCAAGGCGACGCGCAAGTCGGGCGGCGCCGTGGACACCCACGGCGGGCGCGACCAGTGGATGTGCGTGTTCGTCTACAAGGTCGACAACGAGACGGAGCCGGCGGTGGACCGGCGCGCGATGCGGTTCGTCGAGGCCTACCTCGCCCAGGTGACCGAGGCTGACTTCCGTAAGAACGATCGCGGACCGCTAGGCACGCGAACGGCGACGCTGGGGCGCGACGGGATCGCGGCGTTTCGCCGCGGCTGGCTCTACCTCGTCACCGACGCGAAGCCCTGACAACGCCGGGACGGCCTTTGCGGCCAGGGCAGCGAAGGCTTCGTCCATCTCCACGCCGATCGAGGCGTAGCCGACCGCCTCGGGCAGCCGCCGCGCGACGTCGAGGACGCAGGCCAGATGGCCGTCGCGATCGGTCGCGCTGTGCCGGCCACCCTGGGCGGTCACCGCGCCCTTCAGCTCCATCTGGACGTAGAAGCGGTCGCCGTTCCAGGGTGGTCGTGTTGCCAGAACCAGACCTCGGGCAGCGAGCGGTTGTGCGACAGCAGGGTGAGCTCCAGCTCGGCGGCGCAGCGGGCCCGGAGCCGGCCGCCGAAGAACGTCGGCAGCGGCGCCGAGACCCCGACGAATGGCTTCTCGTGGAAGTAGTGCGTCCCCAGGATCCGCGTCGACTCGACCCGCCATCCGACCAGGACGCTCCAGCCCGCCGGCCACAGGTCGCGCTCGACGGACAGCTCGGTGTCGTGCTGGGTGCCCTCGACGTAGCCGTAGGGATCGACGACCAGGTTGAGCGCGGTGCGATCGACCTGGACCCCGGCCGCGAGTCGCGCCATGTGGGTGCCGAGATCGGTGCGGACGTCGACCCCGGCGAACACGGCGCGATCGTTGCCGGCGCGCGCGACCGAGGCCGCGAGGCTCGCCGCGAGCGCCGCCGCGCCCATCCCGTACGTCATCGACCTGCGCACGATCCGCATCCGCGGGACCTCCCCGTCCAGATGATAGGCGCCGACCCGAGGAAAAAAGCGAACGTGGGTCCGTCGGTGCTGCGTGCGGCACCCACGACTCCCGGGTCGGTGGTCGCGGCGCCCGTGACCCAGCCCACGTCGGCAACTCGCTGATTTCTTGCCCCGGGCCACTTCAGCTGGAAGGCTGGCGGCATGCGCATCGTCTCGGTCGCCTCCGGCTTGTTCGCCTTCGTCGCCGTCGGCGCGCTCGGTCACGTCGCCCGGGCCGACGCCGACGGGCTCGCCGATGCGCAAGGCCCGCGCGAGCTGGCCCTCGGCGGCAGCCTGCGCGCCGCGTCGACCGGCGCCCTCGCCACCTCGCTCAACCCCGCCGGCCTCGCGCTCACCCACGAGCTGGTGTTCGAGGGCAGTTACGGCTATCGCGACGCCGACGACGCGGCGCTGGTCGGGCTGTCGGCCTGCGACTCGACCAACCCCGCCCCCGGCTGCTTCTACTACCGCTACGCCTCGACCACCCCGACCCTCGACGGCATGGACGTCCACCAGCGCAGCCACGTCGGCGGCGTCACCCTGTCGCGCGCCTTCACGCCCAAGGTCATCTTCGGCTCGGGCATCAAGTACTTCAACGTCAAGCGCGACGACATGAGCGGCAAAGCCGACTCCGGCGTGAACTGGGACCTCGGCGGCCTCGTCCGGATCACGGACACTCTCAACCTCGCGGTGGTCGGCTACAACTTGCTCGGCAGCAGCTCGACCGAGTTCCCGCGCTCGGTCGGCGCCGGCGCCACCCTGCGCCCATCGGCCGAGCTGGCCGCGACCTTTGACGCGCTGTGGAACCTCGACGCCAGCGGCAACACCGGCCGCTACGGCGGCGGCCTCGAGTACTTCGTGTCGACCCAGCAGGGCCGGGTCGGCTATCCGCTGCGGGCCGGCGCCCTCCACGACGTCACCACCGGCACCTTCGTCAGCGGCGGCTTCGGCGTCGCCACCCTCAAGCTCGGCTTCGATGTCGGCGTGCGCAAGCAGGTCGCCGACGGCGACGAGCTCCAGGTCTCGGCCAGCCTGCGCGTGTTCGGCCCGCGCCTGTAGACCGCTCCGGACCCGCCGGCGTCTCCGTGAGCCGGTCACATCGGTGGAACCGGCGCCCGCGGCCGGTGTCCGGACCACGAGTGCGGGCTATGCTCGACGCGCCCATGAGCACCCGTGAACGCCAGCTCGTCCGCCGCCTGCGGGCGCGCGACGAGGCCGCGTTCCGCGAGCTGGTCAGCGAGCACCGCGACCGGATCTACAACCTGACCGTGCGCATGCTCGGCAACAAGGCCGAGGCCGAGGACGTCGCGCAGGAGGTGTTCATCACGGTCTTCAAGACCATCGAGAGCTTCCGCGAGGAGTCCAAGTTCTCGACGTGGCTGTACCGGGTCGCGGTCAACCACTGCAAGAACCGGATCAAGTACCTGGCCCGCCGCCACGAGCGCGATCGCGACGAGCTCGACGAGAGCAACGAGGGCGCCGCGACCGCCGCCAGCGACCCGCCGCTGCCGCGCCCCGACCGCGCGCTCGAGGGCGCCCAGCTCGATCGCATCCTCCAGGCCGCGATCGCGACCCTCGACGACGATCACCGCGTGCTGGTGGTGCTGCGCGACGTCGAGGATCTGTCGATCGAGGAGATCTGCGAGATCACCGGCCTGCCCGACGGCACCGTGAAGTCGCGCCTGCACCGCGCCCGCCTGGTCCTGCGCAAGAAGATCACCCGCCACCTGTAGCCGCCGCCCCCGGAGCCCTCATGACCGACGAAGCCCCCCCCGAGCCCGAGAGCGAGCACGATCGCATCGGCGTGCTCATGGAGGACGTCGTCGACGGCACGGCCACGCCCGAGGTCCTGGCTGACGTCAAGGCCCACGTCGCCGGCTGCGAGAGTTGCGCCGAAGAACTCGCCGATCTCCGCCGAACCCGCGACGCCTTCAAGAGCTTGCCGCCCGCCACCGCGCCGCGCGACCTCGGCAAGACCGTCGAGGACACCATCCACCGCCGCTCGGCCGGCCGCTTCTTCGGCAAGAAGACCCTCGGCGACCGGGTGCCGTTCGGCGTCATCCTGATCGTCGCGCTGGTCGCGCTGGTCGTCGTCGTCGCGCTGCTGTGGTCGTCGACCACCGGCTCGCTCCGGTCGGAGCCGCCGACCCATCCCCGGCCGCCGCCCGGCGCCCGCGACGCCATCCCGCGGCCGATCGCCCCCTGAGCCCGCGATCGAAGGTGATCGGCTCCTCGACCTGCGTGGTAAACTGACCCCGATGAGCGAGCCCTCAGCGGTCGGATGGCCCGAGGCGGCGGCGATGTCGTTCGCCGAGTGGGCAGCCATGCCCGAGGACGAGCCGGGGGAGCTGGTCGACGGCCGGCTGGAGGACGAAGAGGTGCCCGACTACGTGCATGAGGTGATCGTCTCCTGGCTCAACGCCGTGCTGCGCGCGTGGCTCGCCGGCCGCGGCTTCGTCGGTGGCTCGGACGCCAAGTTCGCCGTCAGCGCACGGCGTGGTCGCAAGCCCGACCTCTCGGTCTTTCTGCCGGGTGGCAAGGTCCCGCCCCGCCGCGGCGTCATCCGTGTCGCGCCCGACATCATGATCGAGGTGACCTCCCTGCAACCCCGCGATGGTCGCCGCGACCGCGTCCAGAAGATGGACGAGTACGCCGCGTTCGGCGTCCGCTACTACTGGATCGTCGATCCCCAGCTCCGCAGCTTCGAGATCTTCGAGCTCACCGCCGAGGGCGCCTACCTCCACCGGCTCGGCGCCGGCGAGGGCGCCATCGAGCGCGTGCCCGGCTGCGACGGCCTCCGCCTCGAGCTCGACGACCTGTGGGCCGAGTGCGATCGCCTCGGCCCCGACGAGCCCGACCGCGCGGACTGAGCAGGGCACCGACCACGTCGCCGTCGCCGTCCACGATCACGACGACGATCACGTCGACGATCACGTCGGCGATCGAATCGAGGAAGATCAGGGCTGCTTGGGGGCGGGGCCCCAGTCGATGCCGGTGACCGAGCCGCCGTAGACCTTGACCGCGGTGCCCTTGCCGTCGGCGGGCGCGATGTACACGCCCGAGCCGGCGCCGCCGGTCTTGGCGAACGCGATCGCGCGGCCGTTGGGCGAGAACGCGGGCTCTTCGTTGTTGCCCTCGGACTGGGTGATGCGTGTCGCCTTCTTGCTGGCGAGATCGAGGGTCACGATGTCGAAGTTGCCGCCGTCGCGGGTGGCGTACGCCAGGATCCGCTGGCCCTTGGCCGGCGACCACGCCGGCGTCGAGTTGTAGCTGCCGTTGAAGCTGACCCGGGTGGCGCCGCCGCCGCTGGCCGA
This sequence comes from Myxococcales bacterium, assembly GCA_043775605.1. Classification (GTDB taxonomy): domain Bacteria; phylum Myxococcota_A; class Polyangia; order Haliangiales; family Haliangiaceae; genus UBA2376. The sequence goes on along the minus strand of JAYVSF010000546.1, from coordinate 2,813 downwards.
CATCACGAAGATCTGCGGGCTGCCGTCACGGTCCGAGACGAACGCGATCGAGCCGCCGTCGGGCGACCACGCCGGCGAGGTGTCGATGGCCTTGTTGGTCGTCAGCCGGCTGATGATCGCGCCGTCGCTGGCGTTGATCACGTAGATCTCGGGGTTGCCGTCGCGCGACAGCGTCACCGCGAGCTTCGAGCCGTCGGGCGAGTAGCTGGCGCCGGTGTTCATGCCCTTGTACGCCGCCAGCCTCTTGGGCCGGCCACCGCCGGCGCCGACGACGTACAGGTCGGGGTTGTTGCGCATGTACGACGTGAACGCGATCTGGCCGCCGCTCGGCGACCACGCCGGCAGCATGTTGGTCGAGGTGTTGTGCGACACGCCGTACGGGTTGTGGCCGTCGAAGTCCATCGCCATGATCGAGCTGGCGCCGCGGCCCTTGCTCACGAACACCAGCTTCGAGCCAAAGAAGCCCCACTCGCCGGTGTAGTACTTCACGACCTCGTTGCACCAGGTGTGGACCAGGCTGCGCAGGTCGCTCTTGCTGCCCTTGTAGGTCCGCGTCAGCACCGCGGTCGCGCCCTTCGACACCTCGTACAGTCGGGCCTCGATCGTGATCCCGCCGCCGCTGGCGACGACGCTGTACTTCATGACGCCGTAGGCGCCGACGTCTTTCCACTTCGGCGGGTCGATCCCGAGCTGCTCGCCGGCGAGATCGGCCAGGAACGACGCCGGCTCGAGGACCTTGAAGTAGCCCGCGACCCCGAGGTCGAAGCTGGCCACGCTCGCGACCTCGGCCGCGGCCGCGGCGTCGCCACCGCCGGGCGCGAGTGGCACCGCGATCGGATAGCGCCCGCGCTTGGCGCCGGTGATGTCGATGATCACCGTGCCGTCGTCACCGACCGCCGGTCGCGCCGGCGTCAGCAGCGCCGCGACCACGACCGCGATCAACACCACGCCCAACCGTCCGGTTCGGCTCAGACCTTCATGCGCCAGCATAGCTCCATCCTCGCGAGGTAGGTGAGGTCGTCGGGGGTGGTCGGCAAGGGCTTGGGCTCCTTGTTGTTCTTCTTCTGGAAGTCGGTCAGCGCCCGCTCGACCGAGTCGTCGAGCTCGGCGTTGCCGCTCGGCACCTTGACCTCGATCTTCTCGATCGTGCCGTCGAGGTTGAGCTGGATGCAGCCGATCGGCGTGCCGACGTCGGACTGGATCTCCGGGAACTCCCACGTCCGCATCACGCCGCTCTTGAGCGCGCCGAGGTACGGGTTGCCGTAGGTCTTGTCGCCGTAACCGATCTCGACGCCGTCGATCTTGCCGAGCTCGATCTTGGGCTTGCCGACCGGCAGATCGTCGTCGTCGTGGCTGCGGTTCTTGTCGAGGACCGACTGGATGTCGACCTTGTCGGGCTTGTCGGGCTTGGGCGGCTCGGGCGTGGTCACCGGCTTGGCGTTCTCGTCGTGCGAGACCCCGATCGGCTTGTCCGGCGGCGGTGGCGGCCGGAAGTCCTTCTGCGGCTGCTTCTCCTCCTCCGGGCCCTTCTGGGCCAGGGCCGCGTCGATCACCACCATGTTGGCGTACGGATCGGGCGCACCGCCGACCCCGCCGCTGGCTTCGTTGGTGAAGTAGATGCCGATGCCGGCCGAGACCGCGACCAGGATCGTGCCGCCGAGCGAGTAGGTGTGGAGGTTGGCGTCGATCATGGCGCCGCCGGCAGGTCGAGATCGTCGAGCTTGAGGTTGGTGGTCGGGTCGGTGAGCAGGAGGACCTTGGCCACGCCGGCGTCCTTGGCCACCGCCATCGCGGTGACCACCACCGCGTACGGCAGGGACGAGTCGGCCTCGACGTGGATCATCTTCTCCTTCTTGACGCGCTCGTTGGTCTCGAGCTTCACCTTGAGCTCGGTCCATTTCACTTCGCTGCCGCCCAGGAACAACTTCCGGTCCCGGGCGATCGACAGCACCAGCTTGCCCTCGGGATCCTCGAGCTTCTGGGCGTTGACCTGGGGCAGGTCGAGGTCGACGCCGGTGTTCATCATCGGCGCCGTGACCATGAAGATGATCAGCAGCACCAGCATGACGTCGACCATCGGCGTGACGTTGATCTCGCTGTTCAGCTCGTCGCCACCACTGCCGCCGGCTTTCATCGCCATGGTCTGGTCCTCCTGCGCCGCTCGTGAGCCTTGGCGAACGATCTACAATGACTAGTGGAGGAAGTGGCGCTTGATGATGTTGAGGTAGTCCTGCTCGAACGTGTCCATCTCCGACCGCAGGACCCGGATCCGTCGCACGAAGTAGTTGTACGCCATGACCGCCGGCACCGCCGCGACCAGGCCGATCGCGGTCGCGAACAGCGCCTCGGCGATGTGGGGCCCGACGGTGTCGAGGGTCGCGTTGCCCTTGGCGGAGATCGACTGAAACGCCGTCATGATGCCGATCACGGTGCCGAACAGGCCGATGAACGGCGCCGCCGAGCCGGTGGTGGCGAGGAACGGCGTCATCGACTCGAGCCGGGTGGTCTCGACGTTCTGGGCCTTGCGCAGCGCGCGGACGATGTTGTCGAGGCTGCCGTCGCTGTCGGCCTTCATCCGCTCGTCGGCCGAGAGCTTGGCCAGCTCGGTGTAGCCCGCAATGAACATCTGCGAGACCGGGCTGTTGCGAAGCATCTGCGCGTGCTTGTAGATCTGCTCGATGTCGCGCGAGCGCCAGAACGACTCGTTGAAGATGGCGGTCTCGCGGGTCGCGCGCCGGATGTAGAGCGTCTTGTAGATGATGATGTAGACCCCGACCAGGAACATGAAGGTCAAGATCCCCATCACGACCTTC
>JAYVSF010000545.1:0-8017 GCA_043775605.1 Myxococcales bacterium | reverse complement strand
CGGTCGGCACCGTCTGGCTGGCGGTCGATCGCGCCGACGGTACCGCCGGGCCGGCGGCCACCACCTACAAGATGACGTGGCCGGGCGCCCGCGATCAGGTGCGGATGCTGGGGGCCTGGTGGGGGCTCGAGCTGTTGCGCCAGGCGATCGGCGCCGAGGTGGGCTCGTGACCGCCGGCCGCCGCCTCTTCGTCGGGGTGCCGGTCGCGACCGCGGTCGCCGAGCAGCTCGCCGGCGCGTGCGAGTCGCTGGCCCGTCGAGCCCAGGCCCAGAGCGTGCCGCTACGCTGGGTCGCGCCCGCCACCTACCACATCACCCTCAAGTTCCTTGGCTGGACGCGTGCCGAGGCGACGCCGGCGGTCCTGCAGGCGGTCGAGCGCGCCGCGGCCGGGGTCGAACCGTTCCGGTGGAAGGCCGCCCGGCTCGGGGCCTTTCCGTCGACCGGCCGGGCGACCGTGGTGTGGGCCGGCGCAGAGGATCCGGGAGGCCTCGGTCAGCTCGCGGCCGCGCTCGATCGCGAGCTCGGCGAGCTCGGGTTTCCGCGCGAGACCAGGCGCTTCCACGGCCACGTCACGCTGGCCCGCCTGCGAGAGCCGCGCGATGTCGGCGATGTTCTCTTGCCACTATCGGAACAGACGTTCAGTATGTCCCGTGTCGATTCGGTCCACCTGATCGAAACCGTAACGAAAGCAAAAGGTTCCGAGTTCGAATGGATTGCCCGCCGACCGCTCGGACGGGCCGAAAACGCCACTTCTCGTCAGACGGAGGCCGTAAAACCGGCCTCGATCGACACCACGTCCGGCACGGACGACGGCTGGGACCGCCACCCCTCATAGCGGCGCTCCCACCTTCCCGGGCCACCCCTCCCCAGACTCCAGGAGACGCCATGGCCCAGAAGGATTCCTCGACCCCCTCCAGCGTGCCGACCGCCTCGGCCGCCACCGGTTCCGGCCCCGTCCGCGACCCCAACCGCGACAAGGCCATCGACCTCGCCCTCGGCGCGATCGAGAAGCAGTTCGGCAAGGGCTCGATCATGCGGCTCGGCAAGGACGCGGTCGAGAAAGAGGTCCAGGTCATCCCGACCGGCTCGCTCGGCCTCGACATCGCGCTCGGCATCGGCGGCCTGCCCCGCGGCCGCATCATCGAGATCTACGGCCCGGAGTCGAGCGGCAAGACCACGCTCACCCTCCACGTCGTCGCCGAGGCCCAGAAGCGCGGCGGCGTGGCCGCGTTCATCGACGCCGAGCACGCGCTCGACGTCGGCTACGCCAAGAAGCTCGGGGTCAAGACCGAGGAGCTGCTGGTCTCGCAGCCCGACTTCGGCGAGCAGGCTCTCGAGATCGCCGACATGCTGGTCCGGTCCAACGCCGTCGACGTCGTGGTCATCGACTCGGTCGCGGCACTGACCCCCAAGGCCGAGCTCGAGGGCGAGATGGGCGACGCCCACGTCGGCCTCCAGGCTCGCCTGATGAGCCAGGCGCTGCGCAAGCTGACCGCGGCCATCGCCCGCTCGCGCACCACCGTCATCTTCATCAACCAGATCCGCATGAAGATCGGCGTCATGTTCGGCAGCCCCGAGACCACCACCGGCGGCAACGCGCTCAAGTTCTACGCCTCGGTCCGCCTCGACATCCGCCGCGTCGGCGCGATCAAAAAGGACGAGGACATGGTGGGCAACCGAACCCGGGTGAAGGTGGTCAAGAACAAGATGGCGCCTCCGTTCAAGGAGGTGGAGTTCGACATCCTCTATGGCACCGGCATCTCCAAGGAAGGTGACCTGATCGACCTCGCGTCCGAGGCCGAGATCGTCGACAAGAGCGGCGCGTGGTTCTCGTTCGCCGGCGAGCGCATCGGCCAGGGCCGGGAGAACGCCAAGCAGTTCCTCATCGAGCACCCGTCGACGATGGCGTCGATCGAGGCCAAGCTGCTCGCGCACCACAACATCCGGCGCATCGCCGTCGAGGTCGCCGAGCCCGCGAGCGACAGCACCGCGCGGCCGGCGGCGACCAGCGCCGCCACGGGGACGCCGCCGACCAACGGACGCCGGCCGAACGCCTGACCGGCGGCTCGCGAACGTGTGACTGACCTGACCTCGGTCCAAAAAAAACCGGGATCTGCGACAGGCGACGCGACCGCGGACTGCAGACTCCTCGCACCATCTTTCGTTCACCGATCGGCCGTGTGATGCAGCGCGTCGACCAGAGGCAGCCATCGGGCTGCCTTTCGCCGTTTTTATGGGACGATCCGGCGACTTAGGTGCGACGACGGCTGCCCCACCTGAGGCCGCCGTCGTCGTCGCGGCGCGGTCGCACACGTCGCACCCGAGCACCAGAGGCATCGATCAGAGGACCCAACTACGCAGAAACCAAGGATGATCTCGTCCTCGTCCCGACGACCTGGATCTTGCTTTCTCCTTGCCGATGCGAGATGACTCCCATCGACCGGGACCGGGAATCAGCCCCGCCGGGTCGGATAGCAACTTAAGGGAGGCTACGTAATGTCGCGCTACCTGTCGCCAGGACTCCTCGCGGTTGGGCTCGGGCTCACCGCCACGGCCTGCAGCCAGCCGGACCTGAACACCAATCTCCGGCCTGCCGGCCCACCCGACGTCCTCGCGGTTCTGACCCAGAACCCGATCGACAACCAGGGCAACTCGCTCACCGAGAACGCGCTGAAGTGCAAGTATGTGGGCGGGAAGCGCGATCCCAAGGGCCCCGGCTTCGTCGGTGACGCGATCACCGGCGGTGCTGTCGTCTGCCCAGACAACGAGGCCGACTTCACCCCGGCCACGGTCGATCCCCGCATCGTCGGCGGCCAGCCGTGGGCGATCCGCGTGATGTTCGACGAGCTCCTCAACGCCGACAAGGCCGAGAGCCTCGACTGCGACGCCGACACCGGCCTGTGCCAGGGGACACTCGCCACCACCCGGCCGGTCACGCTGAAGTGCGGAACGACCTCGATCCGCTACTACGAGGATCCGGCCGACGCGCTCGAGCTCCAGGCCATCGACCGCTACCGGTCGTTCTACGTGCCCAACGGCAACAACGTCACGTTCCCGCTCGGGCCGTCGCTGTTCATCTCGCCCAAGCCCGAGGAGCTGGTGTTCCCCACCGGCTCGAGCTGCAGCCTGACCATCGACCCGGTCAAGGTCACCGACAAGGACAACAACCCGGTCCCGAGCGACGATCTCGTCACCAACTTCAAGATCGCCGACCTCGCGCTGATCGCGACCGATCCCACCGAAGCCATCACCATCGCGCCCACCGCCGGCGTGGCCGCGGCGGCGTTCGTCTTCAACGCCAACCTCGACAGCGACGGCGACGGCCTCCCGCTCCACCCCGAGATGTTCGAGCTGACCGACGCCGCGGGCGCCGCCATCGAGACCTACTCCTTCGTCACCGGGTACAACGTCGATTCCGACGGCGTCTTCCTCCAGCCCAACACCGATACCGGGATCTTCCTGCCTGGCGCGTACACGGCGACGATGAAGCCGGGTGTGCTCAGCGAGCTCAACGGTGGCACCCTCACCGTCACGACCGCCAAGAAGGTCGGCTTCAGCGTGCGGTTCGACAAGACCGGCCAGACCTCGGGCACCGACTTCGGCGCCCTCAGAGCGATGCAGATCAGCTTCAATAACGGGCTCGATCCGGCCACCCTCGACGCGACGGCGGCGCCCGCCAACACCGACTACGAGCTGTTCTCGACCACCTCGATTCCCGCGAACGCCCAGATCGCCCACACCGCCGTGGTGGGTAACTCCACCTCGGCGCTCCTCAACAATGTTGCCGGCAACGCGATCGTCATCACGCCGGCCGCCGAGCTGGCGCTGGGCACCTACGTGGTCCGCTTCAAGGCCAACGCCGAGTTCAAGGACGCCGCCGCCGCCGACTGCGGGGCCATGGACGCGCTCTGTAAGACCCTCCACACCAAGAAGTTCACCGCGCCGCTCGCCTTGACCTACAACGTGCTGCTGAAGGTGCTCCGCACGATCCCGGCCAGCAGCGCCAGCGCCACCGTGCCCGCCGCCGGCAACGTCGACCTCGTGTTCAGCGGCTCGCTCGACGCGAGCACCATCGACGACGCCGACTTCGAGGTCAAGGATGTCACGACGCCGGCGATGCCGGTGGCGGTGGCGTTCACCAAGTCGATCATTACGAGCACGGCCAGCGGGCCGCCGCCGGCGCTCCAGCCGCACGCCAACGACCTGGTCCGCATCGACCCCTCGGCCAACCTCACGGTCGGCCACAAGTACGAGGTGTCGATCAAGGCCGGCGCCAAGCTCACCAACGTCCCGGTGGCCGGCTTCAGTGCCGTCACCCGTACGTTCGCTGTCACCAAGTGGACCTTCACCGCCAACTGAGCCCAGGGAGCAACCAACCATGAAGCGCATCGGCATCTCGTTCGTCATGGGCCTGGGCCTCCTGGCGACCGCACAGGCGGTCGATCACGGCGACGCCTTCGCCCAGAGCAACACCACCGGCGCGGTCCGCGGCCGCGTCCTCGACAAGAAGACCAAGGAGCCGGTCATCGGCGCCACCGTGGTCGCCACCGGCCCGGCCCTCCAGGGCCAGCAGGCGGAGATCACGGACGAGTCGGGTGGCTACTCCATCGCCAACCTCCCGCCCGGCACCTACGTGCTGACCGTCTACTACAACGACGCTCAGTTCAGCCGGCCGAACGTCGGCATCGAGGTCGGCAAGCAGGCCTACGTGCAGGTGTCGATCGACACCAGCACCGCGGCGGGCGAGACCATCGAGCTCGAGGGCCGCGCCCCGGTCATCGACCAGGGCTCGACCAAGACCGGCACCACGATCACCGACGAGTACACGACCCACATCCCGGTCGGCCGCACCTTCGGCGCCGTGCTCGGCACCGCCGCCGGTACCCAGGGCGACCAGTACGGCGTGTCGTTCTCGGGCTCGACCTCGGTCGAGAGCACGTACATCGTCGAGGGCTTGAACACGACCGACACCGCCTTCGGCGGCCAGTCGACCAACCTGCCCAACGAGTTCGTGCAGGAGACCGAGGTCATCGCCGGCGGGTACAACGCCGAGTTCGGTCGGTCGACTGGCGGCGTGATCAACGTCGTCACCAAGCAGGGCGGCAACAAGTTCCACGGCTCGGTGTTCGCCTACTACACCCCGGGCTCGCTGGTCGCGTCGGCCGACGCGATCACGAGCCAGGCCAGCGCCATCGGTAGCGAGAACAACCTCGACTACTCGTCCGACCTCGGCGTCGAGCTCGGCGGTCCGATCATCAAGGACAAGCTCTGGTTCCACGTCGGCGTCAACCCGTCGTACTCGAAGTCGACCCTGACCCGGATCATCTCCCGGCAGATGGACGGCACCTCGGACGAGGACGGCGACGGCGTCACCGATCCCCAGGACGGCGTGCCCGATCGCGACCCCCAGGGCTTCCTGAAGCGCGAGCAGGTCGCCACCAACGACATGTCGCGCAGTCGCCAGACGCGCTACTTCACGGCCAAGATCAACGGCGCGATCACCCCGGATCACCAGTTCCAGATCTCGGCGTTCGGCAACCCGGCCGAGTCGCCCCGCGACTTCTTCCGGGTCAACGGCGACCGCTACGCCCAGCTCTACAAGTGGGAGACCGGGTCGTACGACACCTCGGTCAAGTGGACCTCGAAGTTCGCCGACAACAAGACCCAGATCGACGCGGTCGCTGGCTACCACCGCGCCTACGATCGAGACAAGTCGTTCTTCTCGACCGGCACCAACGGCAGCTTGCCCGCGCTCCTGAACTTCAACTACACGCGCCAGCTGTCGGAGTTCAAGTCGTTCGAGTCGAACCTCTATCCGGTCAACGGCACCAACACGCTGCCCGGCGTCGTCGGTGGCTGTGATGACGTCGCCGCGGATCCCACCGATCCGTACCCGATGATCAGCAACTGCCCGGTGCTGGGCTACTCGCTCAACGGCGCCGGCTTCCTCGAGCAGCGCAACAACGACCGCATGTCGGGTCAGATCGCTCTGACCCAGCGGGTCAAGCTCGCCGGTCACCACACCTTCAAGCTCGGCGCCGACATCGAGAAGACCACCTACGACTCGCACCGCGGCTACACCGGCGGCGCGTTCTGGCGGCAGAGTTCGCGCTTCAACCCGGCGGGGGCGCTCGGCGCTCGCGGCGGCACCTGGACCAAGCGCACGCTCCTCAACATCGACGAGGCGGCCGGCACGATCCCGTGCCTCGGCGGCACGGTGATGTGCAGCGAGGCCGGCCCGCTCGAGGCCTCGGACGGCGGCATCAACGCCAACACCGCGAACCGCAACCTCGGCGCCTACATCCAGGACGAGTGGGAGATCCGGCCCAACCTGACGCTCAACGCCGGCCTCCGGTGGGAGTCGCAGACGGGTGGCACCGCGGACTTCCTCAAGAACACGATCGACCCGGGCACCGGCGAGACGATCCCGAGCAATGCCTTCACCATCGGGAACATGCTGGCGCCGCGCATCGGCCTCATCTTCGACCCGACCCAGGAAGGCCGCTCGAAGATCTTCGCCCACTGGGGCCGGTTCTACGAGTCGATCCCGATGGACATCAACGTCCGCGCGTTCGGCGGCGAGATCATCAACTTCGCCCAGGTCCGCACCAGCGCCAGCCTGTCGGATCCGCGGCAGACGGTCTGCCCCGAGGCCGGCACCGCGCAGACCGTCGAGGCCCTCGACGCCTGCGGCTTCTACAACCCGGTCGCCTCGCAGTCGGGCGGCGGCATCGAGATCGTCGCCAACTCGACCAAGGGCCAGTACATCAGCGAGGGCATCGTCGGCGCCGAGTACGAGCTCATGGCCGACTTCAAGATGGGCCTGAACTACGTCCATCGCAGCCTGCCGGTCGTCATTGAAGACATGTCGACCGACGGTGGTACCTCGTACTTCATCGCCAACCCCAGCGGGAACTTCGACTCCGAGGCCGCCGAGTGGGATGCCAAGGCCACGGCGATCATGGCCACCAATCCGGAACTGGCGGCGGTGTACTCCACCCGCGCCGACAACCTCCGGAGCATCAAGAACCTCGACAAGCCGATCCGCAACTACGACGCGATCCAGATCACGGCCAACCAGCGCTTCTCGAAGAGCGCGATGCTGCTGGCGTCGTACACCTACTCGCGCAGCCTCGGTAACTACCCGGGTCTGTTCTCGACCGAGACCGGCCAGCTCGACCCGAACCTGACCTCGATGTACGACCTTCCCGACCTGATGGCGAACCGCTACGGGCCCATGGGGCTCGACCGGCCGCACAGCATCAAGCTCGACGGGTTCTACCAGTTCGACCTGAAGAAGGCCGGCCTGATCGTGCTCGGCGCCAGCTTCCGCGGCCAGTCGGGCATCGCCCACAACACGCTCGGTGGCCACTGGGCCTACGGCCTCGACGAGTCGTACCTGCTCGCGCGCGGCTCGACCAACCGGTCGCCGTTCACCTGGACGGCCGACGTCAAGGCGACCTACGGCCGCAACATCAAGGGCAGCCAGCGCCTCGACGTGTTCATGGACGTGTTCAACCTGCTCAACAGCCAGGATGAGCTCGACAGCGACGAGCGCTACACCACCAGCAACGTCAACCCGATCGTGAATGGCGACGCCACCGACCTGGCCCACTCCAAGACCCTGGATGTCTCGGGCATGCAGGTCAACGAGTCGCCAAGCCTCAACAAGAACTTCGGCAACCTGAACGCCCGCCAGTCCCCGCTCTCCATGCGGTTCGGTCTGCGCTACACGTTCTGATCCGACAGTTCTTCGTAGTCTCGGGGCGGACGGCCGGAAGGTCGCCCGCCCCGTTTGTATTGGGCATTTTCGGGGGGGACAGGCTCCGGGGGCGAGATTAGATCGCCGGGGCAGGGCCGCGCGTCACCATCGGTCATGACCACGACGCTGCGCTTCGACGATCACCCGGGGTTCCATCGCGAGGTGCTGGCGGGGGTGGCCGGTGCGGCGGTCCTCGGCGGGCTGTGGGCGGCGGTGTCGTCGTCGCCGTGGGCCGGGCTGCAAGGGGCGGCGGTC
>JAYVSF010000544.1:0-7970 GCA_043775605.1 Myxococcales bacterium | reverse complement strand
GCGGGTCCGCGGCAGCGACTTCGCCGAGGACGTCATCCTGGTGCTCGGCTCGGTCGGCGAGGTCGACGTCCGGCTCGAGGTCGGCGAGCACGACGTCATTTTCATCAAGCCCGGCCAGACTGCGGCGGTCGAGATCGACGCGTTCGGCGACGAGAGCTTCCCCGGCAAGGTGATCGACGCCGGCCGCGACGCGATCGTGCGCAACGCCGGCACCGAGAACGAGGTCACCAGCTTCCCGGTCTGGGTCGCGCTCGACACCGAGCCGCCGCGGGCGCTGTCGGGCATGAGCGCGCAGGTCACGATCGCGACCGAGACCCACGCCGGCGCGGTGGTGGTGCCGATCCAGGCGGTGACCGTCCGACCCGCCGGAGAGTCGGGCTCCGGTTCGGGCTCGGGTTCAGGCTCCGGTTCCGGCTCGGCTTCGGGCTCGGCCTCGGTCTCGAAGCGCAAGCTCGACAAGGTCGTCTTCATCGTCGATCACCGCACGGTCAGCAAGCGCGTGGTCGAGGTCGGCCTGTCGTCGGAGAGCCAGGTCGAGATCGTCCGCGGCCTCCAGCCCGGCGACGTCGTGGTCGAGGGCCCGTACCGCACGCTGGCCCGCGAGCTCGAGGACGGCATGGCCGTGACGATCGAGGTCGAGGGCAGCCGGTGACCACCGGCACCGTGCTCGAGCTGCTCGGGGTCTCGCGCCACTACCAGATGGGCAGCGAGACCATCCGCGCGCTGCACGACGTCAGCTTCTCGATCGCGGCCGGCGAGTACGTCGGCATCGTCGGCTCGTCGGGCTCGGGCAAGAGCACGCTGCTCAACATCCTCGGCTGCCTCGACACCCCGACCGCCGGCGTCTACCGGCTGCGCGGCACCGACGTCCGCGACCTGTCCGACGACGCGCTCTCGGATCTGCGCAACCGCGAGATCGGCTTCGTCTTCCAGACTTTCCAGCTCCTGGCCCGGACCTCGGCTCTCGAGAACGTCGAGCTGCCGCTGGTCTACCGGGGGATCGGCGCCCGCGAGCGCGGCCGGCTCGCGCGCGAGGCCCTGACCCGGGTCGGCCTGGCCACGCGCATGAAGCACAAGCCCAACGAGCTGTCGGGCGGCCAGCGCCAGCGGGTCGCGATCGCCCGCGCGCTGGTGACCGCGCCGTCGATCCTGCTGGCCGACGAGCCGACCGGCAACCTCGACTCCGCCACCGGCCGCGAGATCCTCGAGCTGTTCGCCGAACTCCACCGCGCCGGCAACACGCTGGTGCTAGTGACCCACGAGCCGGCGATCGCGGCCCAGTGCCCGCGCGCGATCCGCATGTCCGACGGCGCGATCGTGGACGACGGGCCCGGCGCCCGGGTGGTGGCGGCGATGGCAGCGGCCGGAGCCCACGCATGATCATCGGGGCGGCCTGGCGCCGCCTGCGCCGGCTCGTGGTCGAGCTGACGTCCTCGATCGGCATCGCGCTGCGCGGCATCGTCGCCAACCGGCTGCGCGCCTTCCTGTCGACGGTCGGCATCGCGATCGGGGTCGCGACCCTGATGACCATCTACGGGATGGTCTCGGGGCTGACCACCGCGTTCACGTCGCAGCTCGCCACCCTCGGCTCCGACACCATGTACGTGACCAGCCGGCCGTGGGCGATCGGCGACGACTGGTGGCGCTTCCGCAACCGGCCGCCGATCACGCGTGACGACGTCGCCGCGCTGCGCCGCCAGGCCGACCTGCTCACCGCGGTCGCGCCGGTGGCGATCACCGGCGCCGAGGCCTCGTACCGCGGCGAGCGGATCGGCCAGGTCCGGATCTACGGCACCACCGCCGAGTACCTCGACGTCTCGACCCGCAAGATCGCGAGCGGCCGCTTCCTGTCGTCGCTCGAGGGCGCCGGCACCAGCCACGTCGCGGTGATCGGCAGCGGGGTGGGCGAGCGGCTGTTCCGGGGCGGCAGCCCGCTCGGCGCGCGGATCACGCTCGGGCCCGAGCGCTTCACCGTCATCGGCGTGCTGGTCGCCGAGGGCAACTCGTTCGGCCGCTCGCTCGACGACGTCGTGGTCATCCCGATCGAGACCTTCGGCCGGCTGTACGGCATGCGCCACGACATGGCGATCGCGGTGACCGCCGGCCACGACCACCTGCTCGCGGCCAGAGACCAGGTCATCGAGGTCCTGCGCCACGCCCGCGGCCTCGCCGCCGACAAGGACGACACGTTCTCGATCAACCGCCAGTCGGAGCTGGCCGCGCTGTTCGATCAGGAGACCTCGGCCCTGTTCGGGGTCGCGATCGCGGTCGGCCTGATCACGCTGCTGGTCGGCGGCATCGGGGTGATGAACATCATGCTGGTCGCGGTCACCGAGCGCACCCGTGAGATCGGGGTCCGCCGCGCGCTCGGCGCCCGCCGCCGCACCATCCTGGTCCAGTTCCTCGCCGAGGCCGCGCTGGTGACCATGATCGGCGGCGCGATCGGCTCGTGCATCGGCGTGCTCGGCGCCCGGGTCATCGATCAGATCTCGCCGATCGGCGCCGACCTGTCGGCGACCGCGGTGGTCGGCGCGCTGGTGTTCTCCGGCCTCATCGGCCTGCTGTTCGGGACCTGGCCGGCGTACCGCGCAGCCCACCTCGATCCGATCGACGCCCTGAGGTTCGAGTGAGGCCCGCGTGAGGCTCGGATGAGGATCGGTGCGTTCCTCGACACCGTCGCGTCGGCGTTCGGGACCCTGGCCGCCCACAAGCTGCGCTCGGCGCTGACCCTGCTCGGCATCGTCATCGGCGTGGTCGCGGTGGTGGCGATGGCGGCGACGATCGAAGGCCTGCGCCGCCAGATCCACAACGACCTCGGCCAGCTCGGCACCGGCGTGTTCCAGGTCCAAAAGGAGCCGCTCGGCTTCGGCGGCCGCGACGAGGCCGCGCTGGCCCGCCGCAAGGACTTCACGCTGCGCGACGTCGAGCTGCTGCAGGAGCACTGCACCAGCTGCGCGCGGGTCGGCGGCGAGACCTGGGACATCGAGCGCGACGTCCGCGCCGGCGACCACGCGGTCGGCTCGTTCGTGCAGGTGGTCGGCGGCACCGCCGCGTTCTTCGACAACAACGGGTTCGCGCTCGGCGACGGCCGGCTGTTCGACGAGGGCGAGGCGCTGGCGGGCGCCGGCGTCGCGGTGATCGGCGCCGAGCTGGTCGAGCTGCTGTTCCCCGACCAGTCGCCGCTCGGCCAGGCGATCTACATCCACGGCCGCCGGTTCCGGGTGATCGGCACCCTGGCCGCGCGCGGCCAGCAGCTCGGCGGCTCGCTCGACAACCTGGCGGTGATGCCGCTCGCCGCGTTCATGCCGATCTACGGCATGAAGCGCACTCTCCACGTCACGATCCAGGTCCGCGATCCCGCGCGCATGGCATCGAGCGAGGACGAGGTGATCACGCTGCTGCGCCGCGCCCGCGGCCTGGCGCCCGAGGCCGACAACGACTTCGAGGTGTTCTCGAACCAGTCGATCCGCCAGACCTTCGACAACCTGGCGTCGATCGTCGCCGCCGCCTCGGTCGGCATCTGCACGATCGCGCTGCTCATCGGCGGCATCGGCGTCATGAACATCATGCTGGTGTCGGTCACCGAGCGGACCAGCGAGATCGGGCTGCGCCGCGCGCTCGGCGCCCGTCGCCGGCGCATCCTGGCCCAGTTCCTGGTCGAGGCCCTGGTGCTCACCAGCGTCGGCGGCGCGCTCGGCGTCGCCACCGGCACCGGCCTGTCGCAGATCATCCAGGTCCTGGTCGGCATCCCGACCGCGGTGCCGGCCTGGGCCGTGGCCCTGTCGATGCTGTCGTCGGGCGGCGTCGGCCTGATCTTCGGCATCTACCCGGCCTACCGCGCCTCGCGCCTCGACCCGGTCGAGGCGATGCGCCGCGACTGACGTCCGCAAGGTCAGGCGTCGAAGCGGAAGCGGCGGAGGCCGACGATCGCGAACAGCGCGGCGAAGCCGTAGACCGCGCCGAGCTGGTGGGCGACGGCGCCGAAGCCGGTGCCGGGCCGGACCAGCAGCGCGTAGTAGCCGTCGAGGGCCCAGCCGTGCGGCACGAACAGGCCTGCCTGCTTGAGCGCCGCCGGCATCAGCGCGCGCGGGAACATGCAGCCGCCGACCAGGCCCATGATCAGGATGAGGACCGAGCCGAGCGACGAGATCTGCTTCTCGGTCGACGACACCGAGGCGATGAGCAGGCCGAGGCTGGTCGCGCAGCACGCGACGCCGAGGCTCAACACGATCAGCGCGGCGACGCTGCCCTCGACCTTCATGCCGAACGCCAGGACGCCGAGCGCGAACAGCGTGCCGACCTGGACCAGCCCGAGGACGACGTAGGGGATGAGCTTGGCGGCCAGCAGCTTCCACGGCGCCACGGGCGCGGCCAGCAGGCGACGCCAGGTGCCACTGCGCCGCTCCTCGGCGAACCCGAGCGCGCAGGTCAGCGCGATGAAGAAGCCGAACAGCACCGCGTTGCCCGGCACGGTGAGCTGGAACGCGCTCGGCCTGGCCACCCGCGCGCCGGGGACGGTGTCGGGATCGACGACCGCGACCACCGGCGGCGCATCCTTGGCCACACCGCCGGCGAGGCCGAGGCGGAGCGCGCCCTCGACCGCGGCGATCAGCGGGCCGGTGTCCTGCGCGCCGGCGGCGGGATCGACGAAGACCTGGGCCGGCCGCCCGGCCGCGGGCGCGAGGTCGGCGGGCAGGGCCACGCCGATGTCGACGTCGCCGGCCGCGACCCGTCGCGCAACGTCGTCGGCGGACGGCGCCAGCACCACCGCGAAGTGGACGGCGAGCGCCTGCTCGACGGCGGGGCCCTGGACCGCCGCCGGATCGCGGAACAGGACCAGCCGGTGCAGCGCGTGGGCGTGCTTCGACGAGGCGTTGAAGGCCATGCCGAACAGCACGATGAACAGCACCGGCAGCACGATCAGTCGGACCAGCACCCGCGGGTCGCGCTTGAGCAGCAGCAGCTCCTTGCGGATCGTCGGCAGCATCGCGCGCGCCATCATCCGTCTCGCAGTCCGCGCCCGGTGAGCGCGAGGAAGGTCGCCTCGAGGCCGCCGGCCGCGGCCCGCCGCTCGACGGTCGCGCCGGTCTGCTCGATCGCGGCCAGGGCCGCCGCCAGGACCGCGGGCTCGCCCGCCAGGTCGAGCGCCAGCCGATCACCGCGGTGGGCCCGGGTCAGCTCGGCGAGGGTGCCGCAGGCGACCACCTTGCCGCCGTCGACGATCGCGACCCGGTCGCACAGCTCCTCGATCTCCTCCATGTAGTGACTGGTGTAGACGATGGTGGTGCCGTCGGCCCGGAGCTGCTTGATCGCGTCGAAGATGTGGCGGCGGCTCTGGGGATCGACGCCGACGGTGGGCTCGTCGCAGACCAGCAGCGTCGGCCTGTGGATCATGCCGGCGGTGAGGTTGAGGCGCCGCTTCATGCCACCCGAGAAGGTCTTGACCCGATCGTCGGCGCGATCGGTGAGGCCGGCGATGGCGAGCGCCCAGTCGACCCGGGCGGCCAGCTCGGCACCGACCAGGCCGTACAGCTCGGCGAAGTAGGTCAGGTTCTGGCGCGGCGACAGCTCGTCGTAGAGCGCGAGGTCCTGCGGCACCAGGCCGATGGCGCGCTTGGCCGCGAACCGCGCGGTGACCAGGTCGTGGCCGTCGATCCGCACCCGCCCGCGCGACGGCGGCAGCACCCCGCACGCCATCGAGATCGTCGTGGTCTTGCCGGCGCCGTTGGGGCCCAGCATGCCGAAGATCTCACCACGGCGGACGTCGAGGTCGATCGCGTCGACCGCCCGCCGCGCACCGTAGTCCTTGCCGAGGCCCCGCAGCTCCAGCACCACGTCGTCCATGGCCGGTGATCCTCGCACATCTGCGAGCGATTGCCCGCGACCACGTGCCACGCGCGCGGGCACCGAGTTGCCGTACCATCGCGCGGTGATGCTCCATCGCCCTCGCCTGCGCCTCCTCGCTGTCACCACCTTCGCGCTCGCCACCCTCGGCGCGCTAACCGCCGCCCCGGCGCAGGCCGGCGGCTTCAAGGCCCACGTCGAGTGCAGCCTCGATGGCGGCGCCACGCTCAAGCCCAAGCAGAAGGTCGCGCTCGCCGCCGACCTGTGGTGCTCGATCATGGTCGACAGCGGCACCGCGCCGTCCGACGGGGTCGCCACCCTGTGGCTGGAGCAGCCGCTGCTCGAGCACGCCACCGACACCCGGACCGCGAGCATCGTCGGTGAGGACGACCTGACCTACTACCAGCTCCCCGCCGGGTTCGGCCGCGGCAAGGACTTCCTGCCGTGCGCCGACGTGGTCGCCCATGGCAAGGTCAAGGTCGGCGACGACACCGTGTGGTCGGGCACCGTCGCGATCGGCGCGGTGTGCAAGGTCAAGAAGCTCGCCGCCAAGCTGAGCTGCTCGACCCAGGCTGGCGACACCTTCTACAAGTTTCCCGGCAACGGCTCGTCGGTCCACCCGCGCATGGAGAGCGAGCTCGACTGCTCGCTGGCCAGCAAGGTGGCGCCGCCCGACGGCAGCATCGCCCAGTTCAAGATCACCCACCCCGACGGCACCGCGACCGCGCCGGTGATGGGCGAGCTGCGCGAGTACCCGCAGGGCGGCTGGGGCTTCGAGCGCGCGTTCGACGAGGGCGACTACGGCGCCTGCTCGCTGTTCACGCTGGTCGCAACCGCGTTCTCGCCCGACGGCGCGCTGCTGAGCACCACCAAGCTCAAGTTCTCGCAGGACTGTCCGGACTGACCTGCTCGGGGATCAGGGGGTCGCGAGCACGAACGCGCCGCCAAGGCCGGCCGCCAGCTCGGCGGTCGTGACCCGGCCGTCGTGATCGAGGTCGAGGGCCTCGAACACCGCGGTCGAGCCACCCCACTCCTCGCGGGTGATCGCGCCGTCGCCGTCGAGGTCGTAGATCTGGAAGAAGTCGCGCGCGGCCTGGCCGGCCTGGGTCCGGGTCTGGTTGGCGCGGTGGCGCTCGCCGAGCAGCTTCTCGAGCGCGACGATCGCCTTGGCGAAGCCGCTGATGCCCTCGGCCAGCTTGTCCTTCGCCATCGGGTCGGCGTCGTGCGCGGCGCGGAAGTCCGCCTCGTCGATCGACGTCCGCGGGATGTCCATGGTCGCGGCCACCGCCGGGTCGAGCTTGCGGACCAGGACGTCGTTCTTGCTCTCGAGCTCGGCCAGCAAGCTGGGCGCGATCGTGAGCAGGTCGCAGCCGGCGAGCTCGATGATCTCGTCGAGATTGCGGAAGCTCGCGCCCATGATCTCGGTCTTGTAGCCGTACCGCTTGAAGTAGTTGTAGATCGCGGTCACCGAGCGGACGCCGGGATCCTCGGCCGGTGGGTAGCTGTCCCGCTTCTCGGCCTTCTTGTACCAGTCGAGGATGCGGCCGACGAACGGGCTGATCAGCGTGACCCCAGCCTCTGCGCAGGCGATGGCCTGGTGCATGCCGAACAAGAGCGTCAGGTTGCAGTGGATGCCCTCGCGCTCGAGGACCTCGGCGGCGCGGATGCCCTCCCAGGTCGCGGCGACCTTGATCAGCACCCGGTCGCGGCTGGCGCCCGCCGCCTCGTACTGGCCGATCAGGTAGCGACCCTTGGCGATCGTCGCCGCGGTGTCGAACGACAGCCGGGCGTCGACCTCGGTCGAAACCCGGCCGGGCACGATCGCGAGGATGCGCAGGCCGAACTCGACCGCCAGCCGATCGAGCGCGAGCCCGACCACCGCGGCGTCGTCGCTGCCGGCCCGCTCGGTCGCCCACGCCAGCGCGCCGTCGACCACGTCTGCGTACTCCTTCATCTGCGCCGCCGCGGTGATCAGCGACGGGTTGGTGGTCGCGTCGCGCGGCGTGAACCGCTCGATCGAGTTGAGGTCACCCGTGTCGCACACCGCGACCGTCATCGTCTTGAGCTGTTCGAGCAAGGTCGTCATCGCCCGGACATTACTCCAGGCCGCCCGCGCGCGGGCGCTC
>JAYVSF010000543.1:0-3414 GCA_043775605.1 Myxococcales bacterium | reverse complement strand
CCGCGAGGTCGCGCAGGGTGGACCGCCCGGCGTCGGCGCGGCGCTCCTGGCGCTGCCGATGGAGCCGGGGATGTCGCGGCGCTACTACCTGTGCGGCGGCCACGCGCTCGACGTCGAGGTGCCGGTCGACGGCGACGCCAGCGCCTACGAGTCGCAGTGGGGCGCGGACCCCGGCGACTGGCTGCCGACGGTGCTGGCCGAGCTCGGCGAGCCTCCGGTGCGGATCGGCGGCAGTGACGTCGGCAAGCAGTACCGCGTGCCCCGCGCGCTGCTGCCGGCGCTCCTGGCCCGCGCCCTCGCGCACTTCGGCAGCACCGACGTCCGCCTGTTCGACGCCCGCTGACCGCTCGGCGCGTGGCCCCGAACCCGAAGCCGAACCCGAACCCAAACCCGACGCAGACGCCGAAGCCGACGCCGAAGCCGAAGCCGAAGCCGAACCCGAACCCGAACCCGACGCCGAAGCCGAAGCCGAAGCCGAAGCCGAAGCCGACCTAGCCCGACGGCCCCGGGACCTCGTCGAGACCGATCGGCCCGTGGCGGCGCCAGCCGGTGGTGAGCATCCAGCAACTCGGCGGCACCACGACCAACGGCTGGTAGTCGCGGGGAAACCCGAACGGCGTCGCGTGATCGCGCCAGCCGTCGAAGGAGATGCCGCTGGAGTACGGATCCAGGCAGGCACGGCGCTGCGCCGGGCCGGCCTGGTCTTCGCGGTGGCGACGCCAGTTGTTCAGCACGTAGGCCAGCGCGTGACGCGCGCGCCGCGGGGTATCGAGGATCTCGGCGTGGTAGCGGTCGACGAAGACCTGGCCGCGCCGTGGTCGAGACCAACCGCGTTCGATCGCGACCGCGGCGTTCAGGTGGCGCGCCGCCGAGATCTCGAAGCCCTGGACGCCCCGGGCCAGCCGCCGCTCGTCGCCGGCCTCGACCACCAGGTGCACGTGGTTGCGCTGGATGCTGATGTGGACGACGCGGATGAGCCCCCGGCACAGCACGGTCAAGAGCGCGCGACGGATCGCTTGGTAGGCCTTGTGCCGGCGCAGCCGCCCGACCTCGGACGTGACCCGCAGGACCACGTGTACCGGCTCGCGGCCCGACAGCGACGGTCGCTTGCGCACCCGGCGATGGGGCGGACGGCCCGGCCGCGGCACCGCCTTGCGCCCGGCCCCCGCTCGCTTGCCGCCCCAGGTCTTGAACTCGAACGCCCCCTGTGCCGCCCGCATCTTGATTGCACCTATATCGTGATTCAATGCACGATGGCAAGCAAAATCGACCGATTCCTCGTCGGTACAGCCCTGATACATCCTGGATAGCTTCGCCCTGGGACGGGACGATTCCATCTGGTCGTCGAGACGACGATCGCGCCGGTCATGCGAGGCTGTCGGGGGCCCGAAGGTCGAGGTTGGCGACGATCGGCGGCGCGGCGCGGGCGGCTCCGGGGGTGTCGCGGCGGGTGCGTGCTATGAGCGGGCGATGCGCTGTTTGTATCTGCACGGGTTTGCCTCGGGACCGAGCTCGACCAAGGGCCGGACCCTGGCCGCCGACTTCGGGCGCCACGGCGTCGAAGTCGAGCGCCTCGATCTGCGGGTGCCGTCGCTCGCGCACCTGCGGCCGAGCGCGATGATCGAGCGGGTGCTCGCGACCATCGGCGAGGGCCCGGTGGTGCTGGTCGGCTCGAGCCTGGGCGGGCTGACCGCGGCCCGGGTCGCGGCCCGCTCGCCGGCGGTGAAGGCGCTGGTGCTGATGGCGCCGGCGTTCCGCTTCGTCGAGCGCTGGCGCGAGCGGCTGGGCGAGGTCGGCTGGCTGGCCTGGCACACCGACGGCTGGCTGGCGATCCACGACCACGCCGAGAAGCGCGAGGCCCGGGTCGATGTCGGCTTCGCCGAGGACGCGCTGGCGCTCGACGCGCTCGACGATGGCTGGCCGCCGCCGGTGGTGCCGACCTGGATCGTCCACGGCCGCGCCGACGACACCGTCGACGTCGCGGTCTCGCGGGCCTGGGTCGCGGCCGCCCACGAACGATGGCAGGGCCCGGCCGACGGCCCGGCGCCGGCGGCGACGCTGCTCGAGCTCGACGACGACCATCAGCTGCTGGCGTCGCTACCGGTCATCCTGCCCGCGGCCTGGGACTTCCTCGCGCCCTGGCTCGCATCGGCGCCCGCGCCCTGACCGCCGACGCCCGCGACCTGACCGCCGACGCCCGCCACCTTACGCCGACGGGGCGCGCCCGCTACCGGCGACGGCGACGGGCCAGTGCGAGCAGGCCGACGCTGACGCCGACGACGACGAGCGGGCCGGGCCCGGAGGAGCGCGTGGCCTGGCAGCCGCCGTCGGACTGGCAGCAGCCGCCGTCGGTCGGAACCCGCACCGTGAACTGCGTCGGGGCACAGGCACAGGCGAAAATGCACCCGCCCCGACCACAGCCCCCAGCACCAGCCCCGCGACGACGATCACCCCAGCACCACCTTAATGCGGCGCGGGGGCCGGCGGTGGCAGGCAGGCGGCGGTCTCGCCGGCGGTGCAGGCGACGGTGAGGAGCGCCAGCCCGGCGTGAAGACAGCCGGTGCGGCTGCCCAGCTCGCAGGCCCGCAGGTAGTGGCCGCGCGCGCCGGCGAGGTTGTGATTCACGGTCTCGAGAAAGCTGCCGAGCTCGTCCTCGCCGCCCGGGCTGTCGGCGGCGGCCGCCTGCTCGAGCCGCCGGCGCGACACCGCGTGATCGCGGACCTCGTCGTAGTGATACGCGACGTGGCCGGCCCAGCGACACGCGCTGGCCACGCCCTGATCGCAGGCCTGGCTCCAGTAGCGGAACGCGGTGACGACGTCCTTGTCCTGCTGCACCGCCGCGAACGCGGCCCAGCCGAGCTGGGCGCACGCGCGCCGGCGACCGCCGTCGCAATCCTTGGTCGTCGCGGCCAGCGCGGCCTGGCCCGCGGGCGAGGTCGGCACGCCGCGGAAGCCGTTGAGGTCGCCGAGGTCGGCGAGCCGGGCGAAGTACGGCGCGGCGCCGTCGCCGTCGCGGGTGCCGGTCGCGGTGCCGTACTTGCGCATGATCGCGTAGCCCAGGCACGCCGCCGACTGCTTGCGATCGTCGCAGGCCACCCGCAAGAGCTCGGCGTCGTCGGGCGCGGCCGCGCCCAGCTCGCGCTGACTCCAGTGCTCGGCGAGATCGTCGCAGCCGGTCTGATCGCCGGTGGCGCAGGCAGCGCGCGCGACGGCCAGCGGATCCGGAGGCGGCGGCGGTGGTGGCGGTGGCGTGGCCGGCGTGCCCGCCTTGGGACCACAGGCCGCGGCCAGCGCGAGCAACCAGGCCGCACCCCGGAGGCCAGCCCACCGCCGCGACGCAGAGGACGACATCATCGACCACGACATGGACCGAAGGTCGCACGTCTGCGCCCCGCGCGTCATCGCTCGGCCGCC
>JAYVSF010000542.1:0-14647 GCA_043775605.1 Myxococcales bacterium | reverse complement strand
TCATCGATCGATCGGCCCGGCACCGGAGTGCCGGCCCGATCTGTACGGAATCAGAGTCGAGGGTTGGGCGTCGCGAGCAGGCCGACATTCCGAAACCCTATTGTTGCCAACCCTCTCAGGTGTCCGCGAGCAGCGCGGCGATCGTGGCTTCGAGCGTGACGTGGCCGTGCTCCATCCGATCGCCCTGGGGCCTGATCTTGCCGGAGGCGAAGCCGGCGTACATCTCGGCGTAGGCCTCGGCGACGGGCCGCGGCAGGCCGCCCTGCATCATCGCAGCGGCCTGGCCGGCCGGCGGGACGTCGACGATCGTGAGCGGCTTGCCCAGCGCGGCGCCGAGCAGCTCGGCCTGCTGCTTGATCGAGTACGCCGGCCCCTGCAGGTCGATGATCTGGTGCGTGGCGGGGGGCGCGCGCAGGGTCTTCACCACCAGCCGGCCGATGTCGCGGGTCGCGATCTGCGGGATGGGGTAGTCCTGCGACGGCAGCATGTTGAAGAACATGCCCATCGACCTGGCCGGCCCGATCGCCTGGCCGATGTTCTCCTGGAACATGCCGGCGCGGATCGCCGACAGGGTGGTGCCGGTCGCGCGCAGCTTGCCCTCGAGATAGTGCAGGCCCTTGATCGGCCCGGTGCCGTCGGCGAGGTCGGCCCCGATCGACGACAGCATGACCACGTGCGGCACGCCGCTCGCCCGGACGGCGGCCGCGATCGCGTCGGCGGTGTGGCGCTGCGCGCCATAGAAGTCGGCGGCCGCGAAGTCGGGCGGCAGCAGGACGAAGAAGCCGTCCGCGCCGGCCAGCGCGGCGGTGAGGAAGGCGGTGTCGGTCAGGTCGCCGATCGCGACCTCGGCCATGGGGTTGGTGTAGGCACCGGCCTTGGCCCGGTCGCGAACGATGACCTTGACCGCGTCGTACTCGGCCAGGATGGTGTGAGCGGCGGTGCCGCCGACGTGCCCCGAAGCGCCTGCGATGACGAACATGGATGATCCTCCTCCGTTGAAGGTGGGCACCATGGACCGGCTCGTCGCGCGCGGCAACCTCCGGCGGCCGCGGTGCGGTAGGATGCCGACGTGGCCGCACCTGGAGCCCGCGCGGGGGCGCTGTTCGCCGTCGAGCCGTGGGCGCTCGCTGGCCAGCGCTGTGAACGGGCGGCGCGGTGATGGGCACCGCGGGCGGGCTGGCCACGGTCGGCGCGCTGGCGCTGCTGCTGGCGCTGGTGTGGCTGGCGTGGTGGTCGCGGCGCGATCGCAGCGACCCGGCCCGGATCGCCGCGCTGATCAAGAAGGGCCGGTTCGGCGAGGCGGCCGCGATCGCTCGCGCGATCGGTGATCTGCCAGGCGCCCTCGACCTCTACCTGCGCGCCCAGGATCCCGGCAACGCCGCCGACGCCGCGTTCGCGCTCGGCGACGTCCGCCAGGCGGCCAGCCTGTACGGCCGCGCCGGCAACTGGGAGCGCGCGCTCCACTGCTACGGCCTGGCCGGGCCCGACGGCGGCGGCGGCGACGAGCCGCGCCGGTCGCGCCTGACGCCGGCGATGCCGGGCCTGATGGGTCGGGCCCGCAGCGCCAGCACCGCGCCCCCTCCGGCGACGGCGCCGACCCAGACCGACGCGGCCGGGCTGGCGACCTGGCGCGCGGTGGCGATGGTCGCGCTGCCCCAGTCCGCGGCGCCGGCACCGGCCCGCGTGAGTCGCGGCCAGCACCTCGAGCGCGAGGCCCGGCGGGTGGCGGCAGCGTCCGACGGCAGCGAGCTCGCGCGGGGCGAGCTGGAGCGGCAGGCGCTCGACGCCGCCGACGCGCTCCTGGCCGAGGGCGACGCGGCGCGTGCGGCCCAGATGTTCGCCGAGGTCGGCCTCGACGACGAGGCCACCCACGTGTTCGTCAACGTGCTCGGCCAGCCCGGTCAGGCGGCCCCGCTGGTCGCGCGTCAGGGCCACCACCAGCGCGCCGCCGAGCTGTACGAGCTGGCCGGCGAGCACGAGCAGGCGGCCCTGGCCTGGGTCGACGTCGCCCGCGCCGCCAGCCAGCCCGAGACCTTGCTCGAGCGCATCGCCAACCTGTCGCCCGAGGTCGCGCTCGTGTACCTCGACCAGGAGGCCCAGGTCCGGCCGCTGGCCCCGGCCACCGCCGAGTGGCACTACCAGCGGGCCAAGCTGCTCGACCAGCGCGGCGATCGGGCCCAGGCCCAGGCCGTGTTCACCGAGCTGCGGGTCGTGGTCGGTCCCTACCGCGACGTCGATCAGCGGCTCGCCGATCTGCGGGCCGGCGCCGCACCGCCGCCGCCGGTCCGGGCGCCGCGGCCGGCGCGACCGGCGATCGAGCTGCCGCCCGAGCTCGAGGTCGACGACGACGAGCTGCAGGCCGCCGCCGCCGGCGTGGTCGCGACCACCCAGCTCGAGCAGCTGGTCATGCAGGTCGCCGAGTCCGCGGTCGATCAGCTGCGCCGCCGGGTCGAGCTGTCGAGCCTGCCCGAGCTCGAGCCGCTCGAGCTCGAGCTGCCGACGACGGAGCGGCGGGTCAGCGGTCTCGAGCGCGGCCCGCTCGACCACGGGTTGCTCGGCGACCGGGCGGTGCTCGACGCGCGCGGCGGCCCCGGCCTGATCGCGCTGCAGCGCTTCACCGGCGGGCGCGACTGCGACCTCGGCAACATCGAGGTGTTCTACCGGCTCGGGCTCCACCACCAGGCCGACGGCAACTTCGAGGAGGCGCTGGTCGCGTTCGACGCGGTCGAGGAGACGTCGCCGGCCTACCGCGACGCCTGGAAGCGGGCCGCGGCGCTGCGCGGCTGGAAGCGCGCGCACGCCCGGGTGGCGCGGCTGGCGGCCAGCGACGACGACGCCGGCGGTGAGCGCTACGAGCTGCGCGGCGAGCTCGGCCGCGGCCGGGTGGCCGTGGTCTACCGCGCGGTCGATCGCCGGCTCGGTCGCGACGTCGCGCTCAAGTTCCTGTCCGACGATCTGTCGCGGACGGCGGCGGTGCGCGCGGCGGTCGAGCGCGAAGCCCGGCGGGTGGCCGCGATCAACCACCCCAACCTGGTCACCGTGTACGACGCCGGCACCCTCGCCGGCCGGGCCTTCGTGTCGATGGAGCTGCTCGACGGCCAGCCGGTCGCCGAGCTGATGCGCCAGCCGGGCGGCCTGACCACCGTCGAGTCGCTGCGGATCATGAAGCAGGTCCTGGCCGGCCTGACCTGCGCCCATGATCACGCGGTGCTCCACGGCAACGTCACGCCCGCCAACGTGATGCGCACCGCCAGCGGCCTGGTCAAGGTGATGGACCTCGGCCTGGCCGGGGCGCTGGTCGCGGCCGGACAGCCCGCGACCGTCGGTGGCAGCCCGTCGTACCTCGCGCCCGAGGAGCTGGCGGGTGGCGCGGTCGATCACCAGGCCGACATTTTCGGCGCCTCGGTGACGCTGTACGAGCTCCTGTCCGGCCACCTGCCGTTCATCGGCGGCGAGCGCCACCCGCCGCCGCGCCGGCTGTCCGAGCTGGTGCCGTCGATCCCGGCGCCGCTCGAGCACGCGATCGCCCGCGGCCTGGCGCTCGATCCCGGCGAGCGCTGGAGCAGCACCGCCGAGCTCGGTGGCCGGGTCGATCAGCTCCTCGACGCGGTCGACGCCCACCTCCGTCGTCGCGGCCGCCGCGTCACCGCCGCTGACGTCGACCGGTGACCGCGCGGGCGCGGGCGCGGCTGGCGTGGTGGCTCGGGCCGTGGGCGCCGCGCGCGGTCGGCCCCGCCGACGTCGAGCGGACGGCGCTGCCGGTCGGCGGTGGCTCGTACCTCTACCGGCGGCGCGGTGAGGCTCCGAGCGCAGCTCGGGCCGGGGTTGAATGTCGAGATCGGACCGGCACTCCGGTGCCGGCCCGATCGATCGATGACACAGGGTTGGATTTCTGCCAACCCTGTGAGCCGCCGCGGGTCGCGTGGTTGATCAGCCCCGGCCTGCACCCGGCCGGCCCCGACGATCCGCGGGTCGATCGCTTCGCCCGGGTCCTGGCCGCCGCCGGCGGGCTGGTGCTGTCGCCGCGCTCGCCGACGTTGACGGGCCTGCAGCTCGGCGCCGGCGCGATCACCGACCTCGCCACCGCGCGGGCCGCGCTCGCGGCGCTGCCGGACGCGCGCGGGTTGCCGGTGCGGATCGCGAGCCTGTCGGTGGGCTCCCTGGCCGCGCTCCACCTCGCCGCCGATCCGGCCGCGGCCATCACCCGCACGGTCCTGCTCGGCGGCTACGTCGATCCGGTGGCGGTGGTGCGCGCGATGTGCGGCGCCGATCCGGTGCCGCGCGATCCGACCAACCAGCCGACGGTGATGATGACGTTCGCCGATCACCTGCCGATCGCGATCGCCGATCGTCCGGCGCTGGTCGCCGCCTGGGCCGCGACGGTCCGCGCGATCTGGGCGGTGCCGGCCTGGACCCGCCCGGGCAGCGTCGCCCACCACGACGTCGTCCGTGGCCACGCGGCCGCGGTCACCGCTGCTGATCGCCACCTGTTCCTGATGGGCTGCACGCTCGAGCCCGGCGGTCACGCGCTGGCGGTGGCGGCGCAGGCTCGGCCGCGGTTCGACTACCTCGAGCTGCGGCCGCTGCTGCCGGCGATCACCGGCGAGCTGGTGGCGTTCCACGGGCCCGGTGACGCGGTGGTCCCGGTCGAGCAGCTCGACGTCCTCCACGGCGCCGCGCCCCGGGCCCGGGTCCATCGCCTGGCCGGCCTCGCTCACGGCGGCCCGCACCCGCTGCGCGAGCTGCTGGCCGGGCTGGCCCCGCGCGCGCTCGCCGCCGAGCTGCGCGGGTTCGCCGCGCTGATCGACGCCCTGGCGCCCTGACAGGGGCGCGGGTCAGGGCGTCGCGGTCGGCGTCGGCACCGGGACCGTCGTCGGGGGCGCCGACGGCTGCTCGGCCGTCGGCGTCGCGGTCGGCGTCGGCGCTGGCGTGGGCATCAGCTTCTGCCGACAGTCGCCCATCCGCTGGGCGATCTTCATCAGCCGATCCATCTGGGCCGTGGTTGGCTTCGACTTCGGCGACTTGATCTCGGCGACCCGCCCCATGACGCCGTCGGCGCACTTCCAGTCCGTGCACTTGCAGAGCAGGTCGGCCAGCTCGCCCATCCTGGCGATGGCGGCTTCGGTGCCGGTGGCGTGCTTGCAGCCGGAGGCCACCAGGGCCAGCAAGCGCGGCGGCGAGTGCGGTGGTCCAGGAGTACGTCATCGATCGGTCCCTCGTTCTTGTTGCCAACCCTCTGAGTCGTCGCACGAACGCTCACCGGCGGCGCCGACGGAGCAGCGCGCCGACGACCAGCAGGCCGAGCGCGCTCGACGAGGCCGGCGCCCCACCGGTGCTGCAGCAACCGCCGGCGTCGGGCTTGCTCGGCCCCGGCGCGTCGAGACCGGCGGCGTCAATCGGCGCCGCGGCGTCGGTGGCGGGCGCGGCGTCGGTGGCGGGCGCGGCGTCGGTCGGCCGGGCGTCGGTCGGTCGGGCGTCGATCGCGGCGTCGACCGCAGCGTCGACCGGGCGGGCGTCGATCGGCGCGTCGACCGCGGCGTCGATCGCGACCGTGCCGCCCATCGACTCGATCCGATCGATGACGTAGCCGGCGCCCTGGCTGGTCCGGTCGCTGACGATCCGGATCTTCACGGTGTCGCCGTGGACCTGGACCGAGGTCCGCGGGCCGTTGTCGGTCTGGGTGAAGATCTGGAACAGGTCGCCGTTGCCGTCGGTGAGGTAGATGTTGTCGCAGTTGCTGTCGTCGCAGGTGCCGCCGCCGGCCAGGTCGATGTTGGCGAAGTGGACGCGCAGCGCCAGGGCGCCGGGCTGGCTGAAGGTGCGGGTGTCGTCGACCGACGGCGGGTAGCTGCCGGTGTTGTCGTGCGGGCTCTCGATCAGGACCTGCGCGATCGCGACCACCGCGCCGAAGTTGGCCGGCAGCTGCGGCACCCGCAGCAGGCCGTGGTCGTACAGCGCGCGCCGCACCGGCAGGCGGTGGCTGCCGGCGAACAGCATCTGATCGGCCATGACCACCGCCGCCGCCGCGTGGTTGAAGGTCTCGGTGGTGGTGAGCAGGAAGTGCGACTCGAGCACCAGCTTGTCCATGACCGTGGCGCCGACCGCAGCCCGCGCCTGCCACAGCCCGGCCGACCAGATCTCGCCGTCGTCGTGGACCTCGCCGTCGGTGGCCTCGGGCGCGTGCTTGGCGCCGTCGGTGCGGCGCAGGCACCTCGGGGTGCCGTTGTCGTACGAGGTCGCGTCCCAGTCGCCGACGCACGGGTACTGGCCGAACGGCTGGGCATGACCGGCCAGCGCCGGCAGGGTCTCGCTGAACGAGGCGCCGAGGTAGTCGCCGAAACCCTCGCCCATCGAGCCCTCGTCGCCGCCGCCCCAGCCCGGGACCTGATCGTCCTGGATCGAGTGGCCGTACTCGTGGAGGAGGATGTCGGCGTCCTCGGCGTCGTCGACCCCGCCGCTGCCGTAGCGGATGTCCTTGGTCTGCGGGCTGTAGAACGAGTTGTCGGCGGTCAGCGCGTTGACCCGCGCGACCTGGACCCGGTGATTCACGTTGGTGAAGCCGAGGCTCTGGATGTGGTCCTGAGCCCGGTCGAGGTGGTAGTAGGCCATCACCTCCTCGAAGTGGTCGTCGCGGCGGTCGTAGGCGAAGGCGAGGCTCGGCTCGCTGGCGCGCTGGTTGGAGTTGAACGCGTCGGCCCACGTCCCGCGCAGCACGCCGCTGCCGTCGAGCCGGGGCAGGGTGACGGCGAACCGCGCGGAGTCGAGGGCGGCGTTGGTCTGGTCGTTGCTGTCGGTCAAGGCGGTGTTGCCGGTCGAGGCCACCGGGGTCATGTCGAACACCAGGCCGGTGCCGTCGGCGTAGACGTTGCGGTCGCGCACCGTCAGGACCGCGCCGCTGGCGGCGTCGACCGACAGCTCCCAGGTCGCGACCGGCGCGCTGGTCACGACCGTGACCCGGTAGGCGAGGTGGGCCGGTTGCGCGCGGTCGCCGGCCTCGATGCCACGGACCGCGGTCGGGGCCCGGTCTTCGACGACGGCGCCGAGCCGGGCCCGGGCCGCAGCGATCGCCGCGACCGAGCCGCGATCGGCGGCGATCAGCGGCAGGGCGACGACGTCGTGCTGGCCGAGGTTGACCGCGTGCACCGACCGACCGTCGGCGGCGACCACGACCACGACCTGACGATCGAACACCGGCACGTCGGCGAGTTGGCGCTGGAACCGGACGTAGGTCCCGGCCAGGCCGTCGCGGGTGGCGATCAGCGCGAGGTCGCGGCCATCGGCCTCGACGCCGAGCAAGCCGGCGTGGCGGGCGAGGAACGCGCGAGCGGCGGCCTCGGGACTCGCGCCGGCGACCGGGAACTCACCGGCGACGAGCTGGGGGCCGCGGCCGGCGTCGTCCCAGATCAGCGTGACCGGCACCCGGCTGTCGGCCTCGAGCGCGGCCGGCACCGCGCCGGTGCCCGCGACCGCCGCCGCCGGGTCGGTGAGCGCGTCGTCGTCGGTCGGCGCGCACGACAGGAGGGCACCACCGAGGAGGACAGCAGCGAGGAACATCCGCAGCATGGCGCGGCAGGGTACCGCCAAGCTGGGCGGCACGCGACGCCGCAGTACGTCACACGTCGGCCGGCCTCCTCCCGGCGCCGGCGCCGTCAACGACGACGAACGAGTCAGGCGTCGGTCGCGGGCGCTGGCTCGCTCGGGATCGGCGCGGCGCGGAAGGAGCGCAGCGCGAGGACGCAGCCGATCAGCGAGGCGGCGGCGGCGAGCAAGGCCCAGGCCCGGCCGAGCTCGTGATCGATGAGGAAGCCGGCCAGCGGCGGCGCGACGATCGCGGCCACCGACGACAGCGACTGGGTCAGGCCGAGGACCGCGCCCTGCTCCTGCTTGCCCGCGTGCTGGGTGACCAGGCTCGTGATCGACGGCCGCAGCACCGCGGTGCCGATCGCCGAGAAGGTCGCAGCCGCGCCGAGCAGGCCGATGCCGTGGGCGCCAGCCAGGCAGGCGTAGCCGACGCCGAGCGCGAGGAAGCCGGCGATCATCAGGCGGCGCTCGCCGTGGCGCTTGACCAGCCGGCCGATCATGCCGCCCTGGACGAGGGCGCCGACAAGCCCAAGGTAGCCGAACGTGAAGCCGATCTCGCGCGTGGTGAACGGCAGGTCCTTCCAGATGAGGTGGCGCTCGGCGAACAGCGCGAACCCGCCGGTGAACAGCGAGAACGCGAACATGTAGACGAAGAACTGGGCGAGGAGCGCGCCGAGCCCGGGGCGCCGGAAGTAGATCATGTATGTGCGCCAGTCGAGGATGCCGACCCGGCGGCCGGCGGGCAGGGCGGCGTCGCTGGGCTGCGCCGTCGCCGGCGCATCGGGCGGCAACAGGAACAGCGTGCCCATGATCGACGTCGCCGACAGCGCGGCCGCGGCCCAGAACGGCGCGGCCAGGCCGTGCCAGTGGCTGAGCAGCGCGCTGATCATCGGGCCGAGGAAGAAGCCGACGCCGAACGCGATGCCGATCAGCGCGAACGACCGCGCCCGCCGCTCGGGCGGCGTGTGATCGGCGATGTAGGCCTGGGCCACGGTCAGGTTGCCGGCGGTGAGGCCGTCGATCACCCGGCCGACGAACACCATCCACAGGGTCGTCGCCTCGGCCAGCAGGATGAAGCCGGCGAGGGTGCCGAGCTGGCTGATGAGCAAGATGCGGCGGCGGCCGTAGCGATCGCTCAGCCGGCCGAGGATCGGGCCGGCGACCAGCTGGCAGGCCGCGTAGGTCGGCATCAACAGGCTGGCGATCTGGGCGGACGCGCCGAAGTCCTCGGCGTAGATCGCCAGGAGCGGCAGGACGATGGTCAGCCCGAGGACGTCGACGAGAACGATCAGGAAGATCGGCAGCAGCGGGGACCGACGACGCATGGGCGCACGCTGTATATCACCTGCGCACCAAATGAGCCGGCGCGCCAACACCGACCTGCGCTGCGAGCGCTGCCGCATGCTGGGCGGGCTGTGCGTGTGCCCGCTGATGCCGGCGCCGAAGCTGGTGACCCGGACCCGGCTGGTGCTGATCATCCATCGCGACGAGGTCCGCAAGCCGACCAACACCGGCCGGCTCGGCGCCCTGTGCCTGGCCCACAGCGAGACGGTGGTGCGCGGCCACGAGGACGAGCCGAGCGCGCCGCTCGCGCTGGCTGGGACCCGGCCGGTGATGCTGTTCCCGGCCGACGACGCGGTGCCGCTCGACCAGCTCGTCGGCGGCGAGCTGCCGGTGACGTTGATCGTGCCCGACGGCACCTGGCGGCAGGCCCAGCGGGTGCGGACCCGAGTGCCGGGGCTGGCCGCGGTGCCGTGCGCGGTGCTGCCGCCGGGGCCGCCGTCGCGCTACCGCCTGCGCAGCGAAGTGCGGCCCGGTGGGCTCGCCACCGTCGAGGCCATCGCCCGAGCGTTCGGCCTGCTCGAGGGCGCCGAGGTCGAGGCCGCGCTCGAGCGGGTATTCCGGGCGATGGTCGAGCGCACGCTGTGGTCGCGCGGCGCGCTCGCCACCGCCGCCGTCACCGACGGCATCCCGGCCGGCGTCACCCGCGATCCGCGCAATCCGACCGGGTGATCACTTCTGGCTTTCGTTGCGATCGCGCCGCCCCTCGCCCGACCGACCGACTGGGTCAGACCAGCTCCGGCTCGTGGCCGGTCAGATCGATCGCGCGCCAGGCGCCGGAGCGGTAGCGCCACACCATCGCGGCCGCGAGCAGCGCGAGGTAGACGATGAGGCAGGTCATGGCCGCGAGGCTGCCGAGGTGGAGGACGAACACCGCGATCAAGGCCGACGGCACGAACACCAGCCAGGCCAGCACCACCCGCGCCTTCAGGCACCAGGCGGTGTCGCCGGCGGCGCGCAGGGTCTCGCTGAGCGTCATGCTGGTGGCGTCGAACAGCTGCCAGGCCGCGCTCAGCGCCAGCATCGGCGCGCCGACCCGGACCAGGGCCTGGGGATCGACCTCGTCGGGAGCGACGAACCGGCGCATCACCAGCTCGGGGATGAACGTGTAGACCAGCCCGACCGCGACCATCCACACCGCCGAGGTGGTGAGCGTCAGCTTGACGATCGACCACACCCGGTCGTGGGCGCCGGCGCCGATGGTCTGGCCGGCGAGGATCGCGCCGGCGGTGGCGACGCCGAACGCGGGCATGAACGCGACCGAGTTGACCTGGATGACGACGTTGAGCGCGCCGAGGGTGGTGGTGCCGAGCTCGCCGACCGCGACGTTGACGAACGTGCTGAACGCGCCGAACTCGAGGAACCAGTTGGCGCCGTTGGGCAGGCCGAAGCGCAGCATCCGGCGCAGCTCGCTCCAGCGCAGGCGGGTCGGGCTGGTCGCGCGCGGCACGCCGCCGCCGCCGCGCAAGAAGACCAGGAGCACGAAGCCGAAGCCGATCCAGCTGGCGATGACCGAGGCCCAGGCCGAGCCGGCGACGCCGAGCCCGGGCAGCCCGAGGTGGCCGCGGATGAGCAGCCAGCAGCCGAGGACGTTGACCACCATCGTCAGCAGGCCGGCCCACATCTGGATGCGGGTGTTGCCGTGGCCGCCGAACCAGTTGCCGAGCGCCTCGGTGCCGACAATCGCGGCAGTCGACGACAGCCGGATCAGCAGGTAGTCGCCCATCAGCCGCTCGACCACGGGGTCGTAGCCGAGGGTGCCGAGCAGCGGGCGGACCAGCGGCAGCGCGAGCAGCGCGCCCAGGCCGGCGACCAGCGCGATCGCGAGCGCGTACCAGGCGAACCGCCGGGTCTCGCCAGCCTGCCCCTTGCCGACCAGCTGGGCGACGAAGCTCTGGACGATGAAGACCGTCGCCATCGGCAGCATGACGACGGTGAACGCGTTGAGCGCGCCGGTGGTGGTGGCGGTCAGCGCGTCGCGGCCGAGCGACGACACCATCCACGCGTCGGTGAGGCCGACCACGGCCTGGGTCGAGCGCGCCATCACGACCGGCCACGCGAGCCCGAGCAACGGGCGCACGCCGATCGCGGGCGGATGGCTGGCGTCGGCGGTCATGGCGGGCGCGCACCTTAGCCCGGAATCGCCGCCGCGCTCGCGGCGACGATCACCCGTCGTCGTCGACGATCGGCAGCGGGTGACAGGTGACCTTCTCGCTGTTGCGCGCCAGGGCGTGACAGCCGTCGGCGCCGAGGACGACCTCGTCGACCCCGCTGCTGCCGCCGTCGCTGACCCAGCCGCCGCCGCTGAAGCTCGATGACGACTCGCCGGAAAACTCCCAGCACGGCCGGTCGGCGACCCCGTCGACGATCGTCCAGTACCTGGTCTCCTCGAGCATGAACAGGCCGCCCCCGCTGTGGACCCGCTCGTCGATGCGCCAGCGCGGCGGCGACGGCGGTCGCGCGACCGCCACCCCGAGGGCGTCGTTCACCGCCCGCTCGAGGCGCAGGAGCCGTCGTGGCCCCGTCGCCACCTCGACGGCGAACGTCCGGTCGCCCGCCGTCACCGTCCAGGTCGTGCCGTCGGGAAACTCGCGCTGCGTCGCCGTCCACTTCATGGGTTCCTCCCGCGTCGAGCAGGGTCTCACGGCCGCCGTGGTCGCGAGCGCCGCCGTCAGCCCGGCGACCGATCGGTGAGTCTGGTACCATGGCGGCGTGCGAGCGATCACGACCGACATGGGTCGGGACGACCTCCGGCCGTACTTCCTCTGGGATGAGGACGTGTCGATCGGTGAGCTGCGCGCGGTCCTGGCCGGCCCCGACTCCTACGACCGGGATCGCCTGCTCGGCAAGATGCTGCGCGAGGCCCGCGATCTCGACGTCTGGCAGTTCGTCCGCCCGGCCGACGTCGCGCGGGCGCTCGATCGCCTCCGTCCCCGCGTCGGTCGACGCTACCGGTTCTGGCGCTTCCTGATCGATGGATGGCGGGCCGATGGCCTCCTCGCCGCGTAACCCGCTCACCGCGCTCCAGCGAGACGTGCTGCGCGCGTTCTTCGCCCGCGAGCAGGGGTTCTATCTCACCGGCGGTGCGGCGCTGGCCGGCTATCACCTCGGGCATCGCCCCACCGACGATCTCGACCTCTTCACGTCCGACCCGGCCGCCTTCGACCGTGGGCGGTTCGTGGTCGAGGC
This sequence comes from Myxococcales bacterium, assembly GCA_043775605.1. Lineage (GTDB taxonomy): Bacteria > Myxococcota_A > Polyangia > Haliangiales > Haliangiaceae > UBA2376. The sequence goes on along the minus strand of JAYVSF010000542.1, from coordinate 2,536 downwards.
GACCGCTCACGAGCTAGGTGCCGCCTTCGAGGTCCGTCAGGACTCGCCGCTGTTTCGTCGCTTCGTGCTCACCCGGGCCGATGGCGGGCTGGTCATCGATCTCGTCTGTGACCGTGCGGGTGGAGCGGCATCGGACCGACCGGTGCACGACGGCGCGCGGGTCGATCCGCCCGACGTGATCCTCGCCAACAAGCTCACGACGATCGTCGGTCGGTCGGAGGAGCGAGACCTCATCGACGTGCTCTTCCTCGAGCGCGCCGGGTTCCGGATCGAGAGCGCGCTCGCGGCCGCGCTGGCGCGGGACGGCGGTTGCACGCCGGCGACCCTGGCCTGGATCCTGTCGGAGGTGACCATCCCCGACGGCGTCACGTTGCCCGCGGGTGTCGCCGCCGAGACCCTGCGCGACTTCATCGCGGACCTGATCAAGCGTCTCCGCCGGGCGGCGCTGCCGCCGGAGCCCGTCTTGCCTGATCGACCACCGGGCTGACCGAGGTTCGCGGACCATGGACCTCCTCTTCTGCGGCTCGGGCTGGCTCGACATCGTCGAGCTGATCGCGGCGCGCTTGCCGGCGGGCGATCGCCTGCGGTCGTGGGATCGCACGCGGCCGCTGGTCGACGAGGTCAGCGCCGCGCCGCCCGACGTCCTCTTGCCGTCCAACGCGCGCGTCGACGCGGCGGTGATCGCGGCGGCGACGCCGCGGCTCCGGCTCATCCAGCAGCCGGCCGCGGGCGTCGACGCGATCGATCTCGCGGCGGCGACGGCGCACGGCGTGCCGGTGTGCAACGCGCCCGGCGCCAACCAGGTCGCGGTGGCCGAGGCCGCGCTGCTGTTGCTGCTGCTGTGCGCGCGGCGCTGGCCGGTGGCGCGGGCGCAGTTCGAGCGCGGGGTCATCGGCTCGCCGGTCGGCGTCGAGCTGGCCGGCTCGCGCCTGGTCGTGCTCGGCGGCGGTCGCACCGGCACTGCGCTCGCGACCCGGGCCCGCGCGCTGGCGATGACCGTCGACGTCCTCGGCTCGGCGACCACCCGCGCCGAGCTCCACGCCGCGCTGCGCACTGCCGACGCGGTCAGCGTCCACTGTCCGCTCACGCCGGCCACCCGCGGCCTGCTCGACGCCGACGCGCTCGCCGCGCTGCCGGCCCACGCGATCGTCGTCAACGTCGCCCGCGGCCCGGTGATCGATCGCGCCGCGCTCGAGGCCGCCCTGGCCCGCGGTCACCTCGGCGGGGTCGGCCTCGACGTCTTCTGGCAGGAACCGTGGGACCCGCAGGACCCGCTGTTCGCCCATCCGCGGGTCGTGACCTTGCCCCACGTCGCTGGCTCGACCACCGCCGCCTACACCGGCATCGTCGACGTCATCGTCGGCAACCTCGACCGCCTGCGCCAGGGCGCGCCGCTGCTGCACCGCGTCGGCTAAAGGAATCGTACCGCATTGCCTGGACGCCCTAACCCCGCGCCACGCTCCGAAATCCTGAGGACCGCGCGCGCAGACACCGCCGCCGGCCGCCGGTTGCAACCTTCGTCGTCGACGGAAGCTGCGGCAGTTCGTACGGATTTCGGGAACCGCGGGCGAACCGCGGCGTCGTAGTTCACGAGCGACGATGACGGCCGGTTGGGCCGAGTCGGTCGCGCCCCGCCGGGTCGGCCCACGCCGCCCGGTTGGCGCCCACGGTCCGCAGTCGCGCAGGTGCGCATGCGGTGGGCGCCAGATCCGCCCCCCTTTCGGAGGCTGCCATGACCCGCGATCCGCTCTCTGCCCAGCTCACCTCCTCGGCCACCACCCCGTCCGCGTCCGGCGTCGCCACCGCGGTCGAGATCGTCACCGCGCTCGGCGACTCGGTGCTCGAGGTCGATCAGCTGACCCCGGCGCCCGCCCGCTCGGCTCGCTCGCGCATGTTCCTCACGATCGGCGGCGGCCTCCTGCTCGCGGCCGCCACCACCTTCGGCCTCGGCGTGCGCGACGCCGCCCACGAGGCCCGCGCCCGCGAGCAGTGGCGCGCGCAGGAGCGCCCGACCTGGGCGTTCCGTCCCGCCCACCACAACCCGGCCGCCGACTTCCTGACCTTCGGCGGCGCGCTGGTCGGCCTCGGCCTGTGCGCCACCGGCCTCTTGCTGTCGCGCCGGCCCGCGCGCACCTCGTTCAAGGTCGGCGTCGGCGACAACGTCGATGTCCCGGTCGGCGACGCCGGCCGCGCCCACACCCTGGTCGAGGCCGATGGCCAGGGCGGCTTCGTCGTCGACATCACCGGCCTCACCGGCGAGCTGCGCAGCGCCGATCGCGTCGTGCCGCTGGCCGAGCTCCAGGCCGCCGGTCAGCTCCAGGTCGCGGTGCGCGTCGACACCCACGTCCGCGCCCGCCTCGGTCGCACCACCTTCCACGTCCGCGGCATGGCCGCCGCCGCGCGCCCGGTCGGGCCCGCGCCGTTGCTCCTCGCCCAGCGCCCGCTCGGCTTCCTCGCCGGCTCGGCCCTGGCCCACATCGCGCTGCTCGGCCTGATGAGCATGGTCGGTCCCGACCAGGAGTCGGTGCCCGGCGAG
>JAYVSF010000541.1:0-9360 GCA_043775605.1 Myxococcales bacterium | reverse complement strand
GCCAAGGGCGGCGCGGTGCTCGGCATGTTCGAGGCCTGGGTCGGCCGCGACGTCTTCCGCAAGACGTTGCACGACTACCTGACCGCGCACGCCTGGGGCAACGCCGGCTCGTCGGACTTCATCGCCGCGCTGGCCGCGGCGTCCTTGCCCGAGGTCTCGACCGCGTTCGCCAGCTTCCTCGAGCAGGGCGGCATCCCGCTAGGTCGCTCGACGTCGCCTGCCTGGCCGGCAAGGCCGAGCTGCTCTTGAACCAGGAGCGCTTCCTGCCGATCGGCTCGCGCGGCTCGGTCGACCAGACCTGGACCATCCCGATGTGCGTGGCCACGCCCGGCGCCGCCGGGGCCCCGGTCACGCAGTGCTTCCTGTTCGCCGGCAAGAGCCAGCGAGTCGCGTTGACCGCGCCCGGCTGCCCGGCGTGGATCGACGGCAACACCGGCGGCCACGGCTACTACCGGGTGCGCTACGGCGCCGGCCTCGGCGCGAAGCTGCTGGCCGCGACCGCGATCGACTCGGTCAGCCGGGCCGCGGCGCTGTTCAACCTGCGGGCGATGGTCGACGGCGGCCAGCAGCCGATGAGCGACCTGCTCGCGGTCATCCCCGAGGTCGCCAAGGACAAGAGCCCCGAGCTGCTCGACGTCGCGCTGTCACTGGCGCTGAGCATCGGGCCGTACGTCGACGACGCGCAGCACGCTGCGTACCTGCGCTTCCTCGGCAAGAGCTTCGGCGGGCCGGCCCGCATGCTGGGCTGGAGGCCGCACAAGGACGAGGCGGCGGTGATCGGCACCATGCGGCCGAATCTACTCGGAGTCGCGGCGATGCTGGCCCAGGATCCGGCGCTGGTGGCGCAGGCCAAGAAGCTCGCCGCCGCGTATCTCAAGAAGCCGAGCTCGCTCGACCCCGGCCTCGCGACCGTCGCGCTCGCGACCGCGACCCACGCCGGCGATGACGCGCTCGCCCGTCGGCTCGACGGCATCTTCGCCAAGACCCAGGATCACAACCTGCGCGCCGCGCTGCTCGTCGGTATGGCGCTGGCCAAGGATCCGGCGGTGCGGACCAAGGCGTTCGCGCGCCTGGCCACCGGCGAGCTGACCCTCGAAGAGCTGTTCACGGTGATCTTCACCGCCGCCGGCGATCCGGTCAGCCACGACGAGGTCTACGGCTTCGTCACCGCCCACCTCGACGAGGTCATCGCGGCGCTGCCGTTCCTGGTCCGGCCCGCGATCGTCCGCCTCGCCGGCTTCTACTGCGACGCCGACCACCGCCAAGAGCTCGACACCGTGTTCCGGCCCAAGGTCGCCAGCCTGCCCGGCGGCGACAAGGAGCTCGGCGAGACCATCGAGGCCATGGACCTCTGCATCGCCAAGCGCGCCGCGGTCGGCCCCGACGTCGCGGCGTTCCTCGGCAAGCGGTGATTTTTCGCGGTGGCGCCTGATTCCGACGTGATGTCGGCTAGATCGGACCCCGGTGCCTGTCCCCGAACCGCGACTGGTGCCACGGTGGTGACCGCGACGCACAGGGCGCGGTTGGCGTGGGCGGCCTCGACGTCGAGGGTGGTGTCGCCGACGACGACGATGGTGTCGCTGGCGCCAGCGCCGCTGCGCTCGATCGCGCGTGCGACCAGCTCGGCGCGGACCGCCGAGTCGCAGCCGTAGCCGCCGAAGCTGAAATGGTGAGCGAGGTTGGCGCGCTCGAGCTTGAGGCGGGCGCCAGCGAGGACGTTGCCGGTCGCGACCCCGAGCCGGACCTCGGGCCGGGCCCGCAGCCACGCCAGGACGTCGTCGGCGTCGGGCAGGACCCGGAACGTCGCCGGCGACGCCAGCTCGTGCTCGAGCGCGGCCAGGTAGTCGGCGATGATCGCGTCGATCTCCGCGCTCGAGCCGGCGCGGCCGAGCGCGGTCGCGAACATGTCGGCGACGATCGCCGGATCGGTGCGGCCGTGGAAGCGGATGCCGCGGCAAGCGTCGTCGACGCCGTGGCGGGCGCGGAACACCGCCGTCAGCGCGCGCGCGCCGGAGCCGCCGGCCCGGACGAGCGTGCCGTCGAGATCGAACAGGTACGCGATCACGGCGTTCGCGTGGCGTGAGCGCGGGCGAAGCGGGTCGCGACGTCGAGCAGGCCGTCGAAGCTGTCGCGCAAGGTCCACGCCTTCTCGGTCCACGAGCTGAGCGTGGTCGTCCGCAGCAGGCCGGCGCCGAACGCCTCGCGGATGCCCTTGCAGCCCGAGTCGCGCTCGAGCTTGTTGGCCGCGCCCTCGTAGATCCGGAAGCAGGCCTCGTGGTTGCCCTGGTTGTAGAGCGGCGCGCCCAGCTCGATGGCCTCGCCGATCGCCTGGACCGCGCCGCCGATGTCGGCGTCGGCGCAGCCGTCGAAGATCGCGACCGGGTGCTGCGGCACCTGCCGGACGATCTTCACGCCGTTGGCCTCGACCGCGGCCGGCTGCGGCCGGGTCAGCTCGGCGAACGCGTCCATCGTCATCGGCTTCGGGTGCAGCCGCAGGGTCCGCGCGTAGTTCGACGGCACCGCGAAGTTGAGGTTCTGGCCTTCGTTCGACACCGCGACCGCGATGCCGATCACCTCGCCGTAGGGATTGAACAGCGGGCCGCCGCTCGAGCCCTGCGAGATCGGCGCCGAGATCTGCAAGAGCGTGACGTCGGGCGCGACCTGCCGCACCGCCGCGATCAGCCCGTCGGACACGGTGTAGTCGAGCACGCCGAGCGGGTTGCCGATCGCGACCACCGGGTCGCCGGCCACCACCTTGTCGCTGTCGCCGAGCACCAGCACCGGCATCGGCGCCGCCGGATCGACGTCGATGATCGCGAGATCGTGGTCGGCGTCGAACGCGATGATCTGCTTGACCGGCAGCGCGGTGCCGTCGAGCGTGGTGACCCGGACCTCGCTGGCGCCGACCACGACGTGCAGGTTGGTCATGATCAGGCCGGTGGGGTCGATCGCGAAGCCGGTGCCGACCCGGCCGTCGACGTCCTCGATGCGCACGATCGCCGGCTTGGACCGCGCGACGATCTGCTTGGCGTCGAGCTTGGTCGGCCCCTGCGGGTGTGCGGTCCCCGGGCATCCCGCGCTCGCGCCGACTAGAGCCAGGGTCCCAGCCACGATCAGGATTCGCACTTGCAAGATGATAGCCGCTCCCCAGGACAGCGCCATCGGGGCGGGGCTACCAGATCGCGGCCGCGACCACGCGGTCGGCACGTTCCTCGTCCTCGACGACGGCTGGACAGGCGAGCGCGGGCTCTCGCTCGCCGGCCTCGCCGGGCTCCACGCCGCGCCGATCGCCGGCGCCCGCGCGCTCTGGCTGGGACGCATCCTCACGCATCGTCGTCTCATCAAACGAGGTGACGCCCGCAATGGCCGACGAAGATCAGCGGTTGGCTCGATGTCTCGACTGTCGGCACCCAGATATGCACGCGCGTCAGGTTTCCTGGCTTCGCGTGCATGTCGAAGTACTGTTCGCCGAAGCCTGCGGCGACGAACGTTCGTTGACGACGTCGGGTCGGGTTCCTCGTGGTCGCGCCGCTCTCTTGGGACATGGGGATCGTCGTGCGCTCGTGATAGCGAGCCGCAGCCTGCTCGCGTGAGAGCCCTTGGCGCAACGCTTCGACATAGTGCTCGAATCCGAGCAAGGCGCGATGAAGCTCGGAGGGATCGCAGTCGAGAAGCCACGAATCCGCGGCCCGGCGAGCCGACGGCAGCACCACCAAGTATCCGTCCATCTGTGCTTCGGCCGCTAGCAGCACATCGAGCGTTCGTCGACCCGTCTGCATTGCCAGGCTCTGGTCGAATGCGGCCGGGTCGCGCCAGTTTGCGACTGAGGTTCGTTGCCCCTCGTAGCGTGCTGCTTCCAGCCCGCCTGCGGGCGCGGGAGAGACGATGCCTGCCCTCTCTCCGGCCTCCCCCTCCTCGCCGAGCAACGCCCGCACGAGATCCACGAGCCAGTCGGCGAGCCCCTCCACCGCCGGTGTGATCGTTCCCTGGTAGCGTGGCGCCACCACGAACGGGCCGCCGAGGGTGCGCAGCAATAGCTCGACGAGCGGCCCGAGTTGCACATCGCGACGCAGATGGTTGGCCCACTGGACGAAAGGCCCGCGATCGGTCGCGAAGGTCGCGAGGTCGGGATGCACCCGTGGCATGACGCGCGTGCGTCGGCGAACGTGGTCGACGAAGGCGTAGGCCTCGATCGCGCGGGCGCGGTCGCCGCGCACGACCTCCGCGATGAAGGAGTGATTCAGAGCGATCGTCATGGCCCCAGCAACTCGACGAGTTCCTGCGCGGACTGATCGAAGAAACCCACCGGCGCCGCCAGCCGCCGCCCAGACGGATCCACGGGGATCCGCTCCACTTCGGTCACGCCTGCGGGCTGCGAGAAGTAGCTCAACGCGAGGTCATCCCGACTGATCTGACGGTTCTTGACGGCCAGCCCGGCTGCTGCGACCACATGTTCGCTGTGGGTTTCAACGATCACCTGTCGGCCGTGACGAGCTAGCGCGACGAAGAGCTGCGCTACCCGGTGTTGAGCCCCGGGGTGGAGATGGGCCTCGGGGGTCTCGACGATCACAAGATCCCCAGGACTGCTCGCGAGGGCCGCTACGAGGATCGGCCAGAGCTGCGACAGTCCAAACCCCACCTGCCCGAACGACCGGTTCGCGATCGCGCGCGTATCGAGTCGGACAGTGTAGCCGAGGCGGTTCACCTCTTCGACTCGGACGGCGATCTCCTCCTGCAATATGTACGACCACCACGCATTCATGACTCGACCGACGGGCTCGTCGGCACGCGTGCCGGGGGGCACCACGTTTGAGGCCCGCTCACTGATTCGCACAAATGCCTCGGCCGCATACTCCCCGTACAGGCCGACGAGCGAACCACCCACGTGGGTGCGGAACGGTGACAGGCTGGCTGGCGGTGCACGATAGGGCCCGACCGAGATCACCTGCTCGTGCGCGTACGGAAAGAGTTGCAGTTCGGGTTCGCCGATGCGCAGAATCCGGGCGGGGTGCAAGAGCTGCGACGCTCCACGCGACAGCTCGCCACGATCGTTGACCTCGGCACTGAAGTCGAGCGTGCCAATGTTTGCTTCGAGTTTCGTGACGCGCGCCTCCGGCCGACTCCGACGTTCGGGTTCCTCCGCAAACTCCCAGACGACGGCCAGATCCCCGTCGGATCCTTGGCCTTCCAGGCCGATGGTGAACTTCTGCCGATCGGGAGACACGAGCTGATCGTAGGGCCCGAGGTCGACCCAGTCGCCGCTCAGCAGCAGCTTGTGACGCGCGGCAGCTTGTCCGCTTTGCACGAGCGCGAGGAGGGCGCCGATGAAGGAGCTCTTGCCTGTGTTGTTCGCCCCCGCGATCATGGTGAACGGCGCGAGATCGAGCGTCGTGGGATCGACGCACGCACGAAATCCGGAGAGCACCAACCTAGAGAGCACGGCGACAGATCCTCTCGAACGTCTCCAGCCGGACCTTGACATTGCGAACGGTCTGAGTCGCGCTCAGGATCGCGTTGTTGAAATCGGATTGGCCGCAGGCGTCCTGAAACCCTCGCCTGATCTGCGCAGCCTGCTCTGCAGTTGGCCGACGTGAAGGGAACACGCGGACGGCTGCGGCACTCACCGCCTCGACCAGGGGGCCCGATATGTGGTTGCTCCACTCCGCTGCATGCGGGTCATAGCGCTGCCACGCTTTGTCGCCGAAGACGTGCGCGGCGAACTCGATCGCGTCTCTCATCTTCCGCTCCACGTCGCGGCGCTCTTCGTGGCTCGCCTTGTTGAGCTTGATGACCGTGTCGTTGAGGAAGGTCTTCAGGTCCCCTTTGTACTCGGTAGGCTCGCGCCACAGGAACGCGATGCCGCGCAGCACCAGCTCATCGGCACGCATGCGCGCATATCGCCGATCCATCCCCGCTAGCTGGCGAAAGCGCTCCTCCCGGCCCCCGAGTTGCCTCACGAGCTCCAGGCCCCAGCCCTGATAGAGCGCGTTTCGGATCTCCTGCGGATTCAGGGGGACGGCGCCCTCGTTGATGCGCTCGAACAGCTCGAACTTGGCGAGTGCTGCCGTCTTCGGCTGGAGGACAAAGCACGTCAGCTGCGTCTCTTCGAACTTCCGCCGCAAGCGCGCGTCGAGTTTTTCGAATGTCATCCCGTCGAGCACCTTCATCAGCCGTAGCTTGCGCAACACGAAGGGGCGGCCCTTTGCCGGCTGCTCTCCTCGCCTGAGGATCACGTCGCTTTCGTCATCCGACGCGTCCGCGAAGCGCCCCTCCATGAACGCGAACAGCGTGGTCAAGCGCTGCTGGCCGTCGACCACCTCCAGGTGCTCGCCATCGTCCGACAGGTACAGGACCGGAAGCGGAATAAGGGCGAACACCGACTCCACCAGCTTGATCTGCTTGTCGTCTCCCCACACGTACGCGCGCTGAAAGTCCGGTTGGAGCCGCAGCACGCTGTTCGCCCACTGTCGGTGGAGCTCGAAGATCGAGAAGTCTCGCTTCGCGATACTGAGCGGAAACTCAGTGGGCGTCTCGGTCGTCGTGGCCTCGCCAAGCGCCTCGTCCTCGAAGCGGTCGTCGACGCTCCCCAGTTGCCCCCGCACGGGAGAACCAGAGGGGGGGCTGTCGGGACTCGATTTCTCGTTCTGGTTCACGTGGGACGAGCTTACCAGGGACCGGCGTCGCGGTCGTCGACCGCGCCACCGAGAAGCCGGCGGCGGCGCCGCCGCCGCGAGCATAGCGCGGGCCGGCACACGAGTCGGTGGTTCTTTGCTCTCGGAGGGCAGATCCGGCTTGGGAGGCGAACTCGCTCTCGTCGACGCCAAAGTTGTCGCGCTCCACGCGCTGCAGGTGGGCCACGATCGTTGGCAGGTCGTCGACACGAGCGTCGCAGGCGAAGTAGTCGACCGCCTCGCGGAAGCAGGCGATGATAGCCGAGGACGACGATCGGCGCTCGTCGACGAGCGCTACCAGATCGCGGCGGCAACCACCCGCGCCAGCCGGCTCCAGCTCGGCGCGAGCTCCTGCTGCACCATCCGCTTGGCCACCGCCATCGCTTTGGGGTTGCCGGTGAACCACAGCGGGCGCGGGGTCACGGTCAGCGGCCCGCGCAACACGGTCTTGTCGATGCCCTCGAGCATGAACGAGTTGTGGACCCAGCCCAGCCCGCTCTGGCCGTCGCGCAGCGTCGCCGACGGGTGGCCGCCCCACGGCAGCGAGCCGACCCCGTAGCCGAGCGCCGGCCAGTGGTTGATCGCGACCGTGCCGTAGCGCAGCTCGGTCACCGCCTTGTCGAGCGCGGCGGCGATGGTGCCATCGCGCTCGAGCCGGGGCGCGATCATGATCGCGGCGTTGAGCGTGCCCCACAGGGTGTCGTTGCAGAACCGCGTCACCTGCTCGAGGAACGCCACCGGATCGCCCTCGGCCACGGGCACGTCGGACAGGATCCCGCAGAACGGCTCGGTCGAGAACACCGGGTCGGCGCGGTTGCCGACATCGATCGCGCGCATGATCGTCCACGGCAGCTCGCCGGGGCCGGCGCTGCCGGGGATGTGGAGGTCGCGACCGGCGGTGAGGCGGCCGTAGCGATCGAACGCGCCCGGGTAGTAGGCCTTGCGGGCCGGGGTCCGGGCCAGCTCACGCGCGATGAGCCCGAGGAAGGCGTCGCGCTGCGGCCACGCCCGCGAGGTGATGAGCACCTTGGCCGCGTTGCAGTTGAACGAGGCGTTGTTGGTGACCATGGTCGCGACGTTGGCGGCCATGAACGCGAGCTGATCGTCCTCGTAGTCGGCCGGCACCACCGCGACCGGGCTGACGTTGCCGAGCTCGCTCGAGATCGGCTTGGCCAGGCGCGGCGTGCCCGCGGCGCGTCGGCGCTCGCGCTCGGCGCCGGCCGGGCCCCACACGATGAGATCGTGGGTGTGGTTGGAGCCGGTGATGTGGACGTCGTCGATGCCCTCGTGCTCGACCAGGTAGGTGCCGACGTCGGCGCCGCCGTAGACGATGCGGAGCAGGCCGGCCTCGCACAAGGGCGCGAGCGCGCGCTCAAGGATCGGCCCCGACCACTCGTTGACCGGGTTCATCTTGAGCAAGCAGACGTAGCCCTCGACGAACAGCTTCGAGAACACGTCCATCGGCGGGATGCTCGAGACGTTGCCGGCGCCGAGGATGAGCGAGACCCCGCCCTCGGGCTCGCGCTGGCGATAGAAGCTGGCCTGGCGCCGGGTCGCCTCGGCCCGATCGACGCCGGGCTGCATCAGCACGCTGCCCCGGAAACCGGCGAACGCGACCTTGTCCATCGCGCCGAGCGGGAAGCCGTCGATCTCGAGCCGGCCGTCGAGGCGGATCCGCGAGCCGGTGCCGAGCGGCGGCCGACCGTGCTGCGCGATCTGGTCGAGGCTGTCGGCGAGCAAGCGGGCCAAGCGCAAGGTCGGCAGCGGGCCGGCCAGCCACTCCTCGGCCATCGCCGGGCCGCGCAGGCCCTTGGCCTTGCTGCCGGTCGCGACCCAGGCCTCGGCGGCGTCGGCGATGCGCGGCATGCACGCGCGCAGCAGCGCGGCCTTGTCGGCGGCCGGCATCCGCGCGAAGCCGCGCGCGCGCTCGTCGAGCCGGGCCACGGCCTCGTCGAGCGCCTTGCGATCCGTCGTCTGCGCGCTGACCGCGCTCGAGCTCATCACCTGCGACGCGGTCGCGCCGCCCGCCACCGTCGTGGTCGACGTCATGGCCCTACTGTACTCCGGCCGGCGCGCCCGCCACGAGGTGCCACCTGGAGAACCGTGCACGGCGTGATCAGGGCGGCGAGTGTGCCGAGCCGGCGCCGGTCCCGGCGGCGTGCACGGTGCGCAGCGCAGCCTGGCCGGCCTCGCGGAACCGGTCCGGATTCTTGCGCGGGTCGATGCCCGACCGGACCCCGGCGTCGAGGTGGCGCTGGTAAAGCTCGAGCCGGACCGCCTCGATCGGCGGACACACCGCATCGCCGGCGTGGGCGCAGACCAGGAGCGCCTGGTTGGTCCAGTCGAGCGCCTCCTTGGCCTCCAGCCGATCGGCGTGGGCGATCGAGGTCGCCAGCAACGCGCGCCAGCGGGTCGGCGACGCGTGGATCCGGGTCGCCCCGGCCGCCGCCTCCTGCACCGCCCAGTCGGTGAACCCGACCTCACCGAGCCGGCGCGACAGATCCGCGGTCAGCGAGGCGTCGTCGGGATGGGCGGCCGAGCGGGCCTGGGCGAAGGCGAGGGCGAGGCGCGAGTCGGCGTCACCGCCCGCGGCGAGCTTGGCCTTCACGTCGCGCGGCGGCAGGACCACCACGAACAGCACGATGGCGGCCACGACCAGATCGACCATCGAGGCGAGGCGCTTGAACTC
>JAYVSF010000540.1:0-3400 GCA_043775605.1 Myxococcales bacterium | reverse complement strand
GCGCCAGCGCCGGCCGCTCCACGTCACGCTGCGCATGGCGCCTCACGTCTACAACCTCCGCAGCCGCCGCTCGTTCCGCGTGATCGAGGCGGCGCTGGCGGTCGGCGGCGACCGCTTCGACGTCCTCATCGTCCACTTCTCGGTCCAGGGCAACCACCTCCATCTCGTCGTCGAGGCGCCCAACCGCAGCGCCCTCGCCCGCGCCATCCAGGGCCTGTCCGTCCGCATCGCCAAGGGCCTCAACCGGATGATGGGCCGCACCGGCCGCGTGTTCGACGATCGCTATCACGCGCGCTTGCTGCGGACCCCGACCGAGGTCCGCCACGCGATCCACTACGTCCTCGGCAACGCCCGCAAGCACGCCGCCCAGCGCGGCGCCACCTACTCGCCGGGCTACGTCGACCCGTTCTCGTCGGCGGGCGCGCCCGACCTGGCGCTGCCGCCGCCTCAGACCTGGCTCCTGCGCGAGGGCTGGAAGCGAGCCGGGCCGTGAGCCGCCGGAGGCCGCCACCCGTCACGGCGTCGGTGACCCAGCGGGCGCTGTGGTGCGGCGACGACGCCTGCGATCGCGCCGGGCCGAGCTGCCCGGTCCAGCCGGAGCGCGACGTCCGGGTCAAGCGCGCCCAGCGCGGGCCGATCACGTGGGGCCGCGTCGATCTCGACGCCGAGGTGCCGGCGGATCATCGGTCCGTGCGATCGCCGCCGTGATCGACCAACTCGAGCTGCGCAGCCTTTACGCCGACGTCCGTGCGCGCGGAGAGATCGCCGGCGCCGACGCCAAGGTCCATCGCGGCATGGCGACCACCGCGCTCCGCGACCTCGACAAGGTCACAGGCACAGCCGGCCTCTTCGTCCTCACCTACAACATCCTGCGGCTCATCACGCTCAGCGCGTAGCACCGAGGCCTCCGCCTCCGAAACGATCGCCGACGCGCTCGAACCGTTCGTCACCGAGCCACCACGCCGGCGCGCCAGACCGCCAACCGCGCGCCACCGCCGTGCGGGCGCAGCCCTCCGTTGCTCGCCCGCCTCGCCAGCCGAAACCTGCCCAGGCGCTCAGGCGTGGATGATGGTGCCGTTGTCGCCGCCCTGCAGCGCGGCCAGCACCTCGCCCGGCTTCAAGCCGTTGACGATCTGCAGCTCCTTGCAGAAGCGAGCTCGCGGCAGGTACTCGCAGACCTTCCGCTCGACGACCAGATCGGGCAGGCCGCGTGCGGTCAGCTCGGCGATCGAGATCCGCGGGATGTGGGTCGCGTCTTGGCGCTTCTTGGGATCGTCGGTGTACAGGCCGTCCTCGTCCTTGATGAAGAGGGCCCGCGGCGCGCCGAGGAACTCGGCCGACAGGAACACGCCGGCGTCGGTGCGGTGGGGCGGGATGCGGCTGCCGGCCTCGCGCTTCTCCCAGTAGCCGAACGGCGGCATGCCGCTCATCACCGGGATGCAGCCGAGCTGCAGGTACAGCGGCAGCTTCTCGAAGTCGTCGGGCAGCATGTACAGGCCGCCGTGGCGCGCGAGCAGCATCTGCAACATGCGCGCGTTCTGCATCGGGATGTACTTGCCGAGGGTGGCCATCACGCCCACCGGCATCTCGAGCTCGGACGCGATCGAGTAGATGTGGCGGGCGCGGGTGCCGCCGCCGGCCAGCACGACGATCGGGATGCCGAGCTTGCGGGCGGCGACCAGCTCCTCGAGGATCGGGAACAGCGCGGCCCGGCCGCGGTCCATCACGCTCTGGCCGCCGATCTTGACCACGCGGACGTCGGGCATGAGCGCGACCGGGCGGTAGTCGATCGGCGCGGCGCCGCCGCCGAGGTGGATGTGGGCGAGCGCGCTGTCGAGGACGTTGCGATCAGCCACGGGTCACCTCCTTGGTGATCACGGTGCCGACGTCCTCGCCGCGCAGGGCGGCGGTGAGCTGGCCGGGCACCAGGCCGTTGACGATCACGACCCGCTCGAGGTTCCTGGCGGTGGCCCAGGCCCGGAACAGCTCCTCGTCGAGGATGTTGGTCGCGGGCGGGCTGGCGAGCAGCTCGGCGAGGGTGATGCGGGGGATCAGCGTCGCGTCGGCGTGGACCGCCGGGTCGCGGTCGTAGAGGCCGTCCTGATCCTTGACGAAGATGAGCTGGCGCATGCCGAGGACCTCGGCGAGCTGGAACAGGCCGAAGTCGGAGCCGTGCATCGGCAGTGGACCGTCGAGCGGCGGCGGCTCCCAGAAGTGGTAGGGCGGGATCGAGATCGCGATCGGCAGGATGCCCGAGGCGAAGTACAGCGGCAGGTCCCAGAAGTGATCGCGCTGCATCGGCATCGAGCCGTGCTTGGCCAGCAGCGCGTTGAGCAGGATGGCGTTGAGCTCCTCCATCGCGCCGATCAGCTGGGCGATGCCGCCGACCGGCAGGCCGAGGTCGACCGCGATCGACATCGTGTGCCGGACCCGGGTGCCGCCGCCGACCGCGAGCACCATCTTGCACAGGCCCTTGGCGGCGGCGAGCTCGTCGACCAGCGGCAGGATGGCGGCCTTGCCGCGATCGAAGATCGACTGGCCGCCGATGCCGACCAGGGTGACGTCGGGGAAGATGTGGAGGTCGTGGTCGCTGTCGGTGCGCGCGAGGACCTGACGATCCTGGAGCGACTCGCGCATCAGCGCCGAGGGGATGTGGGTGCGGCCGTCGCCGCCGACGAGGTTGGTCATGGACGATCCGGAGGGGCAGGAGGGTCGGTTGGAGCGGGCGAAGCGTGGGCGGCGTCGGGGTGGGTGCCGGAGCGATCGATCGCGGCGAGGAGCGGCGCGGTGACCACGCCCGACAGGACGCCGAAGGTAGCGTGGACGACGAGGCCGGGGATCAGCACCGCGAACACGATCGCCGGCGGCTGGACCGCGAACGCTACCATCATGATCGTCGCGAACCGGCCGAGCGCGGCGATGAGGCCGAGGAACGACCAGGCGATGACCGCGCGGACCCGGCCGCGGCCAGCGAGGCGGCGGGTGACGCCGTGAAGGAGATCGACGAGGACGCCGGGGCTGACGTGCTTGGCGATCTCGAACACCCCGTAGCGGCCGTCGCCGAGGAGGAATGCGACCGTGCCCATGGTCAGGCCGGTGAGCGTGGCGCCGGCGCGGGTCCGGGTGATGCGGGCGGCGACCAAGTACAGCGGGATGAGCAGCACACCCTTGTAGCCGGGCAGGAACGGGACGCCGGGCAGGATCTTGAGGGCCTTGACCCCGAGCATGGTCAGCGCGACCGCGGCGATCGCGGCGGCGTCGTGCGCGGCGGTCGGCGACAGGTCGGGATCGGCGGTGCGGAGGTGGCGCTCGACCCGGTGGAGGTGGCGATCGAGCGAGTCGGTCATGCCGCGGACGTCGCCGCGGGCCAGGCGACGCAGCCCGGCGAGGAACGCGCGGA
>JAYVSF010000539.1:0-8564 GCA_043775605.1 Myxococcales bacterium | reverse complement strand
TCAGCCGGTCGGCGTCGACCACCTTGGTCGGCTTGCGGCCGCGCCGGCCACCGCTGCCCTCGGCCGCCGCCCGCACCCGCGCCAGCTCGGTCGGATCGAGGTCGAGTTCGAGGGTGTGGTCGCCGACCGCGCGGCTCGGGCCGTGCAGCGTGAACTTCGACTCGCCGTTGCTGCCCTGGACCTCGATGTGGATCGCCATCGGCTGGCCGTCCTGGTAGGCGTCGGGGATGAAGGTGTCGAAGCGCCAGTGGGCGCCGACGCCGGCCCAGTCGGCGCGGAAGTCGCCCGGCGCGTAGTAGACCAGCTTCTCGCCGTAGATCTGGCGCTCCTGGTAGTAGCGGCGCACCGCCTCGCGCATGCCCCAGTGGGTGCCGGCGATCGGCATGTAGACGTGCATCGCCCACAGCGCGGTGCCGAGCGCGGTGGCGGCGAGGGACGCCACCGCCAGCCGCCGCAGCCGGGTGCCGAGCAGCAGCATCACCGCGGCGCCGGCCAGGCCCATCACCAGGAACGCGTCGGAGGTGTCGATCGACCACGGCGGCATCGACGGCCACGGCCGGTCGTAGCGGTAGACGAACATCTCGATCCACTGCTTCTCCTCGTGCATCATGTCGCGCGCGAGCAACAGCACCATGCCGGCGGCGAAGGCGCCGTAGACCAGCGACGGCCGGATGCGCTTCGCGAGCAGGTCGTCGAGCCAGAACGCGATCAGGATCGCGACCGCCGGCACCGCCGGGAAGATGTAGTGGTGGAACTTGGTCTGTGACAGCGAGAACAGCGCGGTCGCGACGATCGCCCACACCGTGACGAAGAACCGGACCCGACCGGCGCGGTCGTTGATCGGCTTGACCAGCGCGGCCGCGGCCAGCGCCAGCGGCACCAGCGCGGCCCACAGGAACATGCCGTAGCCGGCCTGACCGAGGACGTAGTCGAATGTGCCGCGGTCGCCGCTGACGCCGACCCCGGCCCGGTTGAGGTTGTGAAAGTAGATCCACTCCGAGATGAACTTGCGGCCGTCGCGCTCCCACATCGCGACGTGCCACGGCAGGATCGTGATGAGCAGCAGCATCAGGCCGCGCTTGATCTCGAACACGCCGTCGGCGAGCTGGCGCCAGCGGTTCTGGAAGGTCACGCACAGCGCGCAGATGACACCGGCCATGCCGATGCCGGGCAGGCCCTTGCCGAGGACGCTGATGCCGACCAGGGCCCAGAACCACAGCACGTAGATCGTGCCGCGCCGCGCGCGCAGCGGCCGCAGGTCGGCGAGCTCGCGGGCCCGGGCGTGGGCCGCCGGCCAGGTGTCGTAGAAGCCCAAGGTGGAGCCGAACAGCAACCGGCCGAGGCGCGACAACAGCAGCCAGCCCCAGCGCAGGAACACGGCGAGCGGCCACGACAGCAGGCTGATCCCGCCGAGCGCGAGCGCGCGATCCCAGCGGCCGACGAACGGCCAGATGAGCAGCGCGCGGCCGTAGGCGAACACCCGCGGCGCGAACACGTACAGGATCCCGAACAGCATCCCGCCGCCGAGGATCCAGCCCGGCTGCGGCCAGCCGTTGCGGATGATCACGAAGCGGTGGGCGAGCTGGAAGTACCAGAAGTAGTAGACCGCCTGGACCGCGAGGAAGCCGCCGATGACCAGCACCAGCGGCCAGCGCGCGTCCCAGGTGGTCCACCGCCGACGCCACAGCGCGCGACCGGCGAGCCGACGGACCGGACCGACCGTGACCGCCGATGGAAACAGGGCCTCGACGAGGTGGCCGAGCCCGGGCCCGAGCGGGACCCGTCCGAGGCCTTCGGCGGGCCCGTCGCCGTCCTCGGCGCCGAGCAGGAACAGCATCAGCGCAGCGATGATCAGCGCGACCAGGGTCATGTCGGTGATGCCCTGGCGCGCGACCAGGAAGTAGAACGGGCACGTCCCGAGCGCCAGTAACGCCAGCCACGCCAGGCGGCGGTTGACCAGCCGGGCCAGCGCCCACCACATGACGGTGAGGCCCATGATCCCGAGCAGCACGAACGGCAGGCGGATGGCGAGCACGACCTTGCTCGAGCTGGTCATCTCGCCCGAGTAGCCGCCGTCGTCGGCGATGCCGAGCGCGGTGTACGAGGTCGCCATCAGCCAGAACGTGAGCACCGGCTTGGAGCGGAAACCCTCGTTCTGCCAGTCGAGGTGGACCCAGTCGTGGTCCTGCTTCATCCGGCGGGCGACCTCGCCGTAGTGGGTCTCCCACGGGTCGACCAGCGAGTAGCGCCAGATGCCGGGCAGGAGCAGGGCGGTGGCGACCAGCACCACGACCATGACCTCGAAGGCCCGGGGCGGACCCGGTCGGCGCACGCTCGCCGGCGCGGGGGACAGCGGCGGCGGCTCGTCGGGCTCGGCAGGCTCGGCCATGGCGGGACGGCGACCCTAAACCAGGCGGCGCGGGGGGTAAAGCCGATCGGCGGGCGCGACGCTGACGCTTGCCGTACACGATCGCGGTGGCGGATCCTCGCTGGCCGCATGAATGGAGCTTGATGGCCGCTGGCGATCCGGTGCACGCGCGGCGACGACGGTTGCCGCGTCGGGGTGAGGGTGTGTCGTCGCCTTTGTAGCAATGCGGCTACCAGGTAGTGGTCGATATTGAGCAGTACACGGTGTCTGTGTACGTAGTTTGATAATATTCAGCAAGTTCTCGCAACTCTAACTTGCCGAACTACGACGATACGCGTACTATTGGTCCGTACACCGCTTCGACATGGCAAGCATGCGATCCGCCGACTTCTTCGCTACCCACCCAGTCTTCACCCACGATGAGTACCTTTCGGCGCGCGCCGACCGTCGCGGCCGAAGCCCGCGGACCGCCGACAGCCTGCTCACCCGCCACGCCGCGGCCGGCAAGATCCTGCACGTCCGCCGGGGCCTCTACGCGTCGGTGCCGGCGGGAGCGACACCAGCCACCTTCCAGGTCGATCCGTTTCTCCTCGCGACCAAGCTCGCCCCCGACGCCGCGGTCGCCTTCCACGCGGCGTTGCAGTTCCGGGGCAAGGCATACTCGGTCTGGCATCGCTTCGCGGTGCTCACCCGAAGTCACCTGCGCTCGCTGAGCTTCCAGGGCAGCGAGTTCGTCGGCGTTCGGCCTCCGCGGGCGCTCGACGAGTTGCCTGCCGGTGGTGGCGGCGTGGTCACCGAGGCCCACGCCGGGGCAACGGTTCGGGTCACGACCTTCGAGCGCACGCTGGTCGACGTCCTCGACGCCCCCGACCTTGGCGGCGGGTGGGAAGAGGTCTGGCGATCGCTGGAGATGGTCGAGTACTTCGATCTCGCCGCCGTCGTCAGCCACGCTTGCAACCTGGGCTCCGCGCTCACCGCCGCGCGCGTGGGCTTCTTCTTGGAGCAGCACCGCGAGGCCCTCTTCGTCGAAGAGCACCACCTGAAGGCCCTCCGCGAACACGCACCTCGCCAGCCCCGCTACCTCGATCGCACGCGCGAAGCCGGGCGCCTCGTGAAGCCATGGAACCTCGTGGTGCCCGAGCGTGTGCTCGACCGAACCTGGGCGGAGGTCGCCTGATGCTGTCGCGAGAACAGCTCCAGCGGGCGGCCGCGGCCAGTGGCTTCCAGCTCGAGTCCTACGAGAAGGTCTACGTCCTCGTGCGCCTGCTCGACGCGCTGCGCATGCACCCTTTCCTGGGACCGCGGATGGCGCTCAAGGGCGGGACCGCGCTCAACCTGTTCGTCCTATGAAGCCGTACCCGGACCGTGTGTCCGCGGTTGGCTTTGAATGGGCAAGCCACGGTCAGCGCGGCGATGCGGCGGCCCTGGGCTGCCCTCGGGCCCTCGACGGTTGACCGGGTCTGGCGGCTACCGTACCGTCGGCCCTGGATGGTCAAGCCGGGGACGCGGGTCGGCAACTACGAAATCGAGGCCACGCTCGGGCAAGGTGGGATGGCGACGGTCTACCGGGCGCGCGACGTCTTTGTCGATGCGCTGTACGCCATCAAGGTGCTCGAGCCGAGGTACCGCGAGATGCCCGAGGCCCGTCGCCGGTTCCTCGACGAGGCGAAGATCCAGGCCAAGCACCTGGACCATCCCAACATCGTGAAGGTGTTCACGATCGTGGCGAACGACGAGCACGCCGCGCTGGTGATGGAGCTGATCAACGGGCCGAGCCTGGAGTCCCGGGTCGGCGAGATCAAGCAGCGCCCCGAGGAGATCAAGCAGATCATGCTCGCGGTGCTCGATGGGGTCGGGCACGCCCATGCCGCCGGGATCATCCACCGCGATCTCAAGCCGGCCAACGTCCTCTTGCAGACCAAGGGCGGGCAGGTCGTCCCCAAGGTGACCGACTTCGGGATCGCCAAGGTGTCCGCCGAGATCGCGGGCGAGGGCAAGCGGTCGACCCAGGGCGACAGCCGGATGGGGACCCTGCACTACATGAGTCCGGAGCAGATCAAGAGCGCCAGGGACGTCACGTCGCGGTCAGATATCTGGTCGCTTGGCGCGATGCTCTACGAGCTGGCCACCAGCGAGGTGCCCTTCGGCGGGGTCAGCGACTACGAGCTGATGGAGAACATCGTCCACGGTCGCTACCATGCGCCGGGGCAGCGTCACCCGGGCATCGACCCGGTGCTGGCCGCGGTCATCGAGAAAGCGCTCCAGCCCGACGCGGGGCGACGGTTCGCGAGCTGTGAGGAGATGGCGGCCGCCCTCCGCGGCGAGCTGCGCCCGCCTCCGGTGCCCCTGGCGCCAGCGGTCACGGCGCCAGCCCCGGTCGTCGTGCGCGAGCCCAGCGGCGAGCTGCGCCCGCCACCGGCACGCCTGGCGCCAGCCCCGGTCGTCGTGCGCACGCGGCCGACGGTCGTGGTCGCGCTCGGCATCGGCGGCGTCGTCGGCCTGATTGTCGTCGCGGCGGTCGTCAGGCTTGGGGGCGGCCACGCCCGACGTGCTGGCGCGCATCGTGAAGCTGATGCAGAAGCCGTACGCCTCGCTGGTGCCGCGAACACCGGAGTTGCTCCGTCGTGCCCGCGCGACATGGTCGCGGTGCCGGGCGGGATGTTCACGATGGGCTCGCCGCCGGGCGTCGGCAACGACGACGAGCAGCCACCGCATCAGGTCACGCTCACGGGCTTCTGCATCGACCGGACCGAGGTCACGGTCGCGGCCTACGCGTCGTGCGTGGCGGCGGGCGCCTGTCCGCCGGCGCCGACCACCGTGAACTGGACTGGCGTCACCGACGCCGACCGCGCGCGGTGGAACCCGACTTGCAACGCCGGCCGGACCGGGTACGACAGCCACCCGATCAACTGCGTCGACTGGAGCAACGCCGCGACCTATTGCCAGTGGGCAAGCGCCCGACTACCGACCGAGGCGGAGTGGGAGTACGCGGCGCGGGGCGGCGATGGGCGGACGTACCCCTGGGGCAACGAGGCACCGGGGCCGACGCTCCTCAACGCCTGCGGTCCCGAGTGCGTGGCGTGGGCGAAGGCGAAGGGCCAAACCTGGCCCGCGATGTATGGCGCCAGCGACGGCAACGCGACAACCTCGCCGGTCGGGAGCTATCCGGCCGGCGCGAGTCCGTGGGGAGCCCTCGACATGGCGGGCAATGTCTGGGAGTGGACGGGGGACTGGTATGGACCCTATGTGGCTGGCAGCGCCCAGAACCCTGACGGCCCGACCACTGGCAGCGCTCGCTTCCTGCGGCGCCTGGGCCTGCTCCCCGGCGAGGGCGACGGGTCAGGCGCCATGACGCGAACGTCGTGAGCCGGGCCGCTGGTCGGGATCGGCCGTCGGCCGTGTCGCCCGCCGGGTGACATCGTCAGGGGGGTGGTGCAGGCTTGATTGGCCCCGGGCAGCGCTCGCGTGAACCGTGGCGGGAGCTGGAACAACAACGTCCCGTCCAACGTTCGCGCGGCCAATCGCAACAGGAACGAGCCTACGAACCGGAACAACAACCTGGGCTTCCGCTGCGCGCGCGGAAGGGATGCCTGCTGCCGACGGGCCACGGCTCGGCGGCCCGTGCGACCTTTGCCCCCGCCCGGGGGTCACGCGCCGGACACGATCGACGGTGTGTGGCGATCGCCCGGCCCTGGCGGGGACCTTCCCGAGAGGGACGGCCCCGCCAGGACGCGGGTCTTTCACCCGCAGACTACTTTTCGACGCCGCCGACCTCCGGGCGATAGCGTGCTGCCGGTCGCCGCCCCACCGGCTGCGCCCCGCCGGCCCAGATCGGCGACCGGTCGCGCTCGGCGAAAAACTTGACAGCGGGATCGACGCTGCCGATCGTCGGACCATGGTGCAAGCAGCGACAGCCCCGACGCCGGGCGATGGGCCGATGACCTGGAAGGCGATCTGCTCGTGCTATCCCGACGAGTGGGTCGTCGTGGTCGACATGGAGCGTGCGGACCACAACTTCGAGCTTGGCTCGGCCCGCGTGGTGGCCCATGATCCCCGGCGGGCGGTCGCACTGGCGGCGGCCCGCTCGGTGATCGCCGGTCCCCAGCACTCCGGCTCGTTCTTCACCGGGCGCAGGCGTGGCCCGACCTCGGGCCTCGGCTGGCTGTGATCGTCACGGTCTTCGATCCCCGGAGCGAACTGATCATCGTCTCTGCCACGGTCTGGGGGCCCCACGACAACCCCCACGACGTGGTGCTCGCGCTCGACACCGCCGCGTCCGAGGCGATCCTCACGCCCGATATCACGGACGCGCTCGGCTACAGCGCGCGCGACGGCGACGCCCGGACGGTCGTCCGATCGGCGATTGGCAGCGAGCCTGGCTACCTGCTCCGGGTCCGCCGGTTCGCGGCCCTCGGCTTCGAGCTCAGTGACTTGTTTCGGGCGCAGGCGCGAGTGGCCGAATGGGCGCGCACGGGATCGACGCACCCGCACTGGGTGGCGACGTGGCAGCGCCTGCTCGTCCTGCCACTGCCGGCGGTGATCGAGGCGCTCGGCGACACTGGCGAGGCGATGACCGCCGCCCGTCAGTCGACACCATTCGCGGGCGCGCTGTCGGCGCGCGAGCGGTGGGCGCTCTGGCGTTCGGTCCCGGCAGCGCCGTGAAGCGCGACCACCAACGCGGACCGATCGCACGGGCCACATGATCGCGACGCCTCTGGGCGCGACCTTGCGCGCGGTGTTCGCGGCGGCGGTGGCGGCGTGCGATCCGGCGCCGACCGTGATGACCGCGCTGCGCGAGCCGGAGGTGAGGGCGCGGTGGGCGGGCCGGCGGGTGTGGCTGGCGGCGGTCGGCAAGGCGGCGGGCGCGATGGCAATGGGCGCGGTGCGGGGCCTGGCGGTCGAGGGCGTGCGGCCGGCCGGCGGCGTGGTGATCGTGCCCGATGGGCTCGCGGTCGACGAGTCGCTGGCGCGGGCCGGGCTGGCGGTGCGGCGCGCGGCGCATCCGGAGCCGGACGAGCGGAGCGTGGCGGCGGGGCAGGCGCTCCTGGCCCTGGCGGGTGGCTGCGCCGCCGCCGACGTGCTGCTGGTGCTGGTGTCGGGTGGGGCGTCGGCCCTGGCGTGCGTGCCGGCGCCCGGGCTGACCCTGGAGTCGAAGCGCGCGCGGATCCGGGCGGTGGCCGCGAGCGGCGCCGCGATCGCGGAGCTCAACTCGGTGCGGCGTGAGCTGTCGGCGCTCAAGGGCGGGCGACTGGCGGCGGCGTGTCCGGCGCCGGTGATCACGCTGCTGGTGAGCGATGTGCCCGGTGACGATCCGGCGGTGATCGGCTCGGGGCCGACGGTGCCGGCCCGGCCTGGCGACCTGGTGCGGGTGATCGCGGGGCTGGCACGGTTGCGGCGCGAGGCGTCGACGGCGGCGCGGGCGCGCGGCCTGCGCGTGATCGTCGACAGCGTCGATCTGGTCGGCGACGTCGAGCTGGCAGCGGCGCGGATCGGGGCGGCGACCGTGGCGTTGCCGCCGGGCGCGGTGTGGATCGCCGGCGGCGAATGGACGGTCGCGCTGGGGCCGGCGCCGGGTCGCGGGGGACGCGCGCGGCAGCTGGCGTTGATCCTGGCCGGTGGGATGGCGGGCGACGACGATCGGGTCGCGCTGGTCGCCGGCTCCGACGGCGTCGACGGCACCGGACCGGAGGCCGGCGCGATCGTCGACGGCGCGACCTGGGGTCGGCTGATCGCGGCCGGGATCGATCCGGCGGCGGCGCTGGTCGCGCGCGATGCCGGCGACGCGCTGGCGGCGATCGGCGCGGCCTTCGGCGACGGGCCGACCGGGGTCAACCACGCCGATCTGGTCCTGGTGGCTCGTCGGCCGCGGGCCGCCTGAGAGCCTGGGCACGTTGCGGCGCGCGACAGGGGACCGGGTGGCCCGGCAGTTGGGTCGAGCGGCGGCGAGGGCGCTGCCGGGCTGGCCTCGTGGTCGGCGTGGGCCGGCTACGCGGGTGACCACCGACGCCGTGACGGGTGGCGGCCTCCGGCGGCTCACGGCCCGGCTCGCTTCCAGCCCTCGCGCAAGAGCCAGGTCTGGGCCGGCGGCAGCACCACATCGGGCGCGCCCGCCGACGAGAACGGATCGACGTAGCCCGGCGAGTAGGTGGCGCCGCGCTGGGCGGCGTGCTTGCGGGCGTTGCCGAGGACGTAGTGG
>JAYVSF010000538.1:0-5004 GCA_043775605.1 Myxococcales bacterium | reverse complement strand
GATGATCCTGTCCAACGTGGCCACGCTGCTCGGCCTCGACCCACGCGACCTCACCGACTGGTTCTGGGTGGCGTACACCGACGCCTACGACTGGGTGGTCGAGCCCAACGTCCTCGGCATGGGGACCTTCGCCGCGGGCCCGGTGATGACCACCAAGCCGTACGTGTCCGGGGCCGCCTACATCCACAAGATGAGCGACTACTGCGGCGCGTGCGCGTTCGATCCAAAGAAGAACTGCCCGCTGACCCGCCTGTACTGGGCGTTCCTCGGACGGCACGAGGCGCTCCTCGGAAAGAACCCGCGCACCGCCGGGCCGGTGGCGTCGCTCCGCAAGCGCAGCGCCGCCTTGCGCACCGAGGACGAGCGGGTGTTCGTGCGCGTGCGCGACCTGCTCTCGCGCGGCCAGCGGCTGACCCCGTCGTCGCTGGCCTGACCGCCGGGGTCACGCCGCGCCCGGCCACAGCCGGACGAACTGACGCGGCGCTCGCTTCGTGCGGGTGCAGGTGATCGCGGCGCTCATCAGGCAGACGGACAGCGCGCGGCGCGGCTGCTCGGTGTGATTCCTGCGCGAGCGGTGCCACACCAGGTTGTGCAGCAGCAGGACCTCGCCCGCGACCGCCGGCAACGGCAGCACGTCGGCGGCGCGCGCGGCGGTGAGCCCGTCGGGGATGGTGCCGCCCTGCGGCGTGGCCAGGCCGTCCTTGTGGGTGCCGGGCATGACCTCGACACAGCCGCTCTCGACCGGCGCGTCGTCGAGTGCGGTCCACACCGTCAGGGTCGGCTGCGCCGACAAACCCCAGAACGTGCCGCCGTCCTGGTGCCACGGCAGCTCGGTGCCACCGTGCGCGGCCTTGGTCCACAAGACGGCGCGCGCCACGGCGACCGGTCCGGCGATCGCCGCGGCCGCAACCTCGGCGAGCAGCACGCCCTCGAGGTACGCATGGAACACCGGGTCGCGCTCGAGGCCCTCGATCTTGCGGTAGGCCGGTGACGGGCCGAGCCAGCCGTCGCCGAAGCGCAGATCTTCGTACGCGCCGGTCGGCGAGTCGTGCTGGAAGAACAGGCGGCCGCGCGGGGCAGCGCCGGCCATGATCGCGTCGGAGCGGGCCCGCAGGCTGGCCACGACGTCGGCGGACGCGTGGGCGCTCAGCCGCGCCCAGCCGTGGACGGCGAGGTGCTCGAGCGCGCGGGCGACGTCGGCCACGGCCGATGGTACCATCGCTGTCGATGCACGCCCTGTCGCTCTCCGGTGTCCTCGCGATCGCCTTGACGATGGTCGGCGGCGCCGGCTGTAGCACCGACGTCGATCCTCACGTCGGCGCCTGCCAGGACTACTGCGAGCTGGTGATGCGCAACTGCACGGGCGACGTCTCCCAGTACACCGATCTCAGCACCTGCCGCGCGACCTGCGCCGCGATGCCGCTCGGCGATCCCGCGAGCCCGACCGGCAACACCGTGTCGTGCCGCACGTTCCAGGCCGCGATCGCCGAAGATCCGGCGGCCCACGTCTGCACCAAGGCCGGCCCTGGCGGCGCCAGCGCGTGCGGCGACGACTGCGAGAGCTTCTGCACGATGGCGTTCTCGCTGTGCGGCGGCCGCCCCGGCATGTACGCCGACCACGCCACCTGCCTCACCGCGTGCGCGGGCTTCAACAAGGCCCCGCTCTACGACTCCAGCCAGATCGCCGGCGACACCTTCGCCTGCCGCCTCTATCACCTGACCGCGGCCGCGACCAACCCCGACGTCCACTGCAGCCACATCGGCGTGCAGAGCCCGGTCTGCCTCTAGCGTCAGACGGCGTCCTTCGACTGCGCTCGGGAAGCGCGGGAGCTCACCCTGCCGTGGGGCCGTCGTCGGGGAGCTCGAAGGCTGTGGCGTAGAGTTCGTCGACCTCGACCGTCGCGCGGATCCGTCCGAGCTCGATCGTCGAGCCCGGTCCGTGAACCGTGAACCGGAAGCTGCCGTCAGCCTGCCGGGTGTACAGCTCGACCCGCGGTTCGCGTTGCGGATCTCGCCGTGGACGTAGTGGTGACGCTCGTCCTGGACGCGCTCCCAGGCGAGGAAATCCTCGGGATCCAGAGTCCGATGAGTAGCCGGCGTGCCCACGGCGACAATTCTACCACGCGGGATCAGAGCGCGAGCGACGACCGTCCGCGGGCGTCGTCCCGCGGTCCGGCGTCAACGAGTCATGATTCACGCTTGGACCGTCCGCGTCGGCCCGATCACGCGGCGGGAATATCGACGAGGCGTGCCCGGCTGTGGGCGATGGCGTAGAGTCCTGTCATGACTGCACCGACCGCCATGGCGTTGTCGAACCGAGCCCGCTGGGCGCTGGTGGTGAGCGCGGTGGTCACGATCGCGCTCTACGTCATCCCCCACGGCGAGCTGCTCGCCTATCCACTGCTGCTGATCTCGACGTTGGTCCACGAGCTGGGCCACGGCGTGGCCGCGATCCTCATGGGCGGGCACTTCGACAAGTTCGTGATGAACAGCGACGGCTCCGGCGTCGCGCTGAGTCACGGCGTCGGCGGTGGCGCGGCCAGCGCGTTCGTGGCCGCCGGCGGACTGTGCGGACCGGCGGTCGCCGCCGCGCTGATGATCGGCCTGGCGCCGCGGCCGACCTGGGCCCGCTACGCGCTGGGCGCGTTCGGCGGGTTCCTCGCGCTCGCGTTGCTCCTGGTGGTCCGCAACGGCTTCGGCGCGGCGTTCACCGGCATCCTGGCCGCGGTCGCGCTCGTCATCGCCATCCGCGGCGCCGACACCTTCGCCCAGGGCACGCTGCTGTTCCTCGCGGTCCAGCTCGCGCTGTCGGTGTACTCGCGCGGCGACTACCTGTTCATGAAGACCGCCGCGGTGATCGGCACCGACGGCGAGCCGGCCCGGATGCCGTCGGACAGCGAGAACATGGCCCGCGCGATGGGCTTCGGCGGCTACTGGTTCTGGGGCGCGATGTGCGCGCTGTTCTCGGTGGTGATGCTGGCCGCCGGCGCCTTCTGGTTCTGGCGCGCGACCCGCGGCGCCCCGGCGCCGACCAAGCTCGCCGGGCTGTCGGCGCGCCCGAGCCGCTAGACGAAGAAGTCGGGGATCAAGGTCGAGCCCGGCACGGTCGCGTACTCGGACAGGTCGGTCTTGCCGATCGAGGCCAGGACGTCGTCGTCGATGAAGAAGTTGCCGGTGCACTCGCGCGCTGGCCGCGCGAAGATCGCGTAGGCGGCGTCGGCCATGATTGCGGGCGTGCGCGAGCCGCGCAGCGTGCCGTCGCCGCCGAGCAGGTTCTTGACCGCGGCGGTGGCGATCACGGTGCGCGGCCACAGCGCGTTGAACGCGATGCCGTCGCGCCGGAACTCCTCGGCCATGCCCAGCACGCACAAGCTCATGCCGAACTTGGCCATCGTGTAGGCGACGTGCGGCGCGAACCAGCGGGCCTCCATGTTGAGCGGCGGCGACAGGTTGAGGACGTGCGGGTTGGCGGCCTTCTTGAGGTGCGGGATGCAGGCCTGCGAGCACACGAACGTGCCGCGGGTGTTGATCGAGTGCATCAGGTCGTAGCGCTTCATCGGCGTCGCCACGGTGCCGGTGAGGTGGATCGCGCTGGCGTTGTTGACCAGGATGTCGATGCCGCCGAAGGTCTCCACGGTCTTCGCCACCGCGGCCGCGACCGACTCCTCGTTGCGGACGTCGACGATGCACGGCAGGGCCTTGCCGCCGGCGTCCTCGATCTCCTTGGCCGCCGTGTAGATCGTGCCCGGCAGCCGGGGATCCGGCTCGGCGGTCTTGGCGGCGATCGCGACGTTGGCGCCGTCGCGCGCGGCGCGCTTGGCGATGGCGAGGCCGATGCCGCGGCTGGCGCCGGTGATGAACAGGGTCTTGCCTGCGAGGGACATGAACGACTCCGGGACTCGAGCGGTTGGCGAAGCGGTGAGGGTCGGTGACAGCGGTTGGGTGGGGCTCAGGAGATCGGCGGCTCGGGTGCGATGCCGTCCCAGTACGGGTCGATGACCTGGCTGTAGGCGCGCGACAGCATCTGGGCCCCGGCGATGCCGGCGACCACGCCGCCCGAGTAGAGGAAGAACGGCCACGACACGCCGAGCGGGCCCTGCGGCTTGGCGCCGATGAACACGCAGGCCGCGACCAGCGCCAGGCACAGGGTCAGGAGCGCGACCGTGGTCAGCGCCACCGGCTCGCGGACGAACCGGTCCTTGAACGCGAGGCCGCCGGCCGCGGCCAACGCCAGGCCCGCGCCCACCGACAGGATCAGGGTCGCGAGGCCGGCGTAGGCGAACGTGCCCTGGCCCTGCTTGGCCTTGCGCATCTCCTTCGCCACCTTGAGGTTCGACATCGACTTGCACTGCTGCGCGCCGTCGAAGTCCTCGCCGCACATGTCGATCGACAAGAGGCTCATGCCCATGTCGAGCTGCTTCGGTGCGCGCAGCCAGTGCAGGCCCAGGCACGGCATGATCACGAACAGGGCGGCGACCAGACAGAGGATGCGGGCGGTCGACTTGCGGCTGGCGGTGAGCTGGTTCTCGTCGGTGTTCATGGTCGGGCTCCCCGCAGAAGGCCGGACGATACACGCCCGCCACCCTGACGTCAGGTCCGGGTGTGGGTCGACAGGACTTTGCCCATCTCGGTGTACTCGTGATGAGCGCCGGTCCACAGGTCGTCGACGGTCATGGTCCGGCGATCGCGGGCGGCGATCACCGCGGCCCGCACGATCGCGTTCTTGATGTAGCCGCCGGTCATCTCGAAGCGCTCGGCCAGGCGATCGAACGGCGCGGCCTCGGCGAGGCCGGTCTCGGGCGGCAGGAGCTTCTTCCACAGCGCGGTGCGCTCGCCGACCTCGGGCTCGGGGAAGCGCACGCGGAAGTTCAACCGGCGCATCAGCGCCTGATCGATCGAGCTCTCGAAGTTGGTCGTCAGCACGCTCACGCCGTCGAAGCTCTCCATGCGCTGGAGGATGTAGTTGACCTCCAGGTTGGCGTGGCGATCCTGCGCGCTCTTCAC
>JAYVSF010000537.1:0-10322 GCA_043775605.1 Myxococcales bacterium | reverse complement strand
AGCGACTTGGTCGTCGCGATCATCTCGCCCGCCAGCCTGGCCAACGAGTACGTCGCGCGCGAGGTGGCGACCGCCGCCGCCAGTGGCTTCGCCGCGGCGAATCGCCTGTTCACCATCGTCCTGCCGGGGACGCCGCCGCGCGCGGCCTGGCCGTCGCCCTTTGATCAGCTCACCCAGATCATCGCCGGCTACGAGGTGGCGACGCCCCGGGCCCTGGACACGATGGCGGCCGAGATCCTCGGAGCGGTCGCGGCCCGCTATGTGCCGGCGCCCGCCGATCCTCGCCGCTTGCCCCTGCTGCGCCGGACGCTGGACGAACTCGACGCTGCCGAGCCCACAGTGCGCGCGCAGGCCGCGCGCCAGCCGCAGGGTCAGTTCAACTTGCTCGTCCGCACTCTCGAGGATGGCGCCGCAGCCTACGCAATGGGCGACCACGACGCCACAGCCGCGTTGCTCGAACGCGGTCGCCTGCAACTGGTCACGTTTGCGCCCGGCTTCGCGCCATACTACATCCGTATCGCCCAGGCGGTCTGCGCGATGCACGTCGGGCGCCACGACCTGACCAGCCGTATCCTCGAGGATCTCGGTGCCCACCGCCTCGTCGACGAGTCGTGGCATGGGGCGCGGGGAGCCCTGGCGCTCGCCGTAGGCCGGCTGACCGACGCGCGCACGGCCTACAAGCAGGCCGCCGATGTGTGCCGCGCGCGTCGGACCGGCGACTTCGAGGCCGAGGTCAACCTGGCCGTGGTCGACCTGCTCCTCGGAACCATGGTGGCGGCGCTCCCCGAAGGGGTCGTCGATGATCCCGAAGACCGTCTGACCCTGGCCTGCGTGGCCGCGGCGGTGCGGCTGCAGCACGCGGACCCAGGTGGCGCGATCGAAGCGCTGCGCCGATTCCCGCTGATCGCCCACGACGACCGTTCGCTGAGCCTGCTGGCCCAGGCGCTGGAGGAGAGCGACCAGCTCGTGGTGGCCGGAAGCTTGCTCGAGGAATTTCTCGCGGCACACCCGCTAGCTGCGGCACCGGCCCCCCGGCCGCCACACGACCTTCTCTGGCGCTGTCTGGCCAGGATCTACACCCAGACCGGGCGCCTCCTCCAGGCCGTTGCCATCTATCGTGACACGTTGTGTGGCCCCGGCGTCGTCGACGATCCGGATCTGATGCTGCCCCTGCTGGAGTACGCACGGCTCTTGCGCCTCGCCGGGCGGCTGGAGACCATGCGCACGGCCTGTCTACGCCTCAAGTCGATCAGGCCCCGGGACGATGCCGGCTCCTACTGCCGGGGTTTCGCCGCGCACCTGCTCGGTCAGCACGAGGTGGCGAAGGACCTCTACGAACAATCGCGCGGTCACGGTCGCTGGTACCAATCAGTCCTCGACGACGAGGACGACAACGCCTGGTGACCTCCGCAGCCCCGGCTGGCGCGCGGTGGACCAAGCATATCGCGACGGTGCAGGCCCGGGCCGGGCAGCCGTCGGACTCGACCCTGCAGAACGGGCTCGACCATGACAACAACATCGCGCTCGTCCGCGAGCAAAGCGTCGCTCGGACCGTGGAGCTGATCCTCAAGGGGCTGCGCGTCCTCGGCTCTCGTCCGGACCAGGGGGCATAGAGCGGCCCGGAGCGCTGCTGGCATCGTCGGCACGGCCAGATAGACACCTCGACGTGTCCGATCGGGCCAGCCGGCGGCGTCCAAGACGTCGACGGCTGCCATTTTGGCACGCCAAGCCCGCCAAGGAGGGCCACATGACTGCTCGCATCTTCATCAGCTACGATCACAGCGACGCCAACCAGGTGAATGGATTCAAGGGGCTGCTCGCCAACCCGAACCACAAGCTGGATGGGCACGACCGCTCGCTCCCCGAGCCAGTCCGCGACAAGCAGGGCCAGATCATTCGCTTCCCACCGACCGATCCGCGGTCCGAGCCAGTTCGCAAGGCGATCCGCGAGTTGTTCGACCAGGCCTCGCGCCTGGTGGTGCTCATCGGCGACGACACCCACTCGAGCGAATGGGTGGACTGGGAGATCAAGGAGTTCTACCGGCGCAAGGAGGGGCTTGGCGACGCAAGCAAGAGGATCCGGGGCATGCGGCTCAAGGGCAGCCGTGGCGGCGAACCCGCGGCGCTCAACGGCCGCGCTCGCCCGACTCTCACCTGGGACCCGGACGCCATCGACCGCTGGTTCGACGAGCCGGTGTAGCATCGGGCCCGAGAGTAGCCCGGCCCCGGCGTCGCGCCGGGCGGGCCCGGCCCGGGCGGCTACAGGCCCTTCGGAGTCGTGAGGTTGACCCGGGCGTCGTGCAAGGTCTCCTTGTGCCAGTCGAAGGACACTTGCGGCAAGGTGGTCGCAACCTGGGCCGGCGGCGGCCAGGGGTCCTTGGGATCCTGGCCGGCCGAGGTCGCGGTGGCGGTCCAGGCCAGGGTCTGGTGGCTGTTGGGCGGCGCGGTCTCCGGGCCGTGGAAGACGAAGGTGATGTCCGGGTGGTCGGTGACGGCGATGCTCACCGGAGCGTTCCACCACTGATCCTTGCCGGGTACGTCGATGCGGAACAGGTAGTCCCCGGCCTCGACCTGGATCGACCACGTCCCGGCCGAGGCGCCGTAGGTCACGGTGGTCGGCGTGGCGACGTCCTTCTTGAAGACCGTGAGGAGAGTGGCCGGGTCCGCGGGAGCGCCGCTGACCACGATGGTCGCCTTGTCCCAGGTCGAATGCAGGCCGAAGATGAGCTTGGTGAGAATGGGCATGTGAACTCCTTTTGGTGAAGCCACCCATCGCGGGTGACCTCTGTGACCGAGACGTCTCCGGCTGGCACGATCGGACACGATGTTCGGTCACGCGGGTCCGCAACGTCCACACGATAGGCGACTGCCGCAACCGAGTCACCCCGAGTCACCATGCCCCCCACCGTCGACCACGCCAGCTCGTCCGCAACCCCGCCACCCATCCCGACAGGCGTCGGGCCCGCTGCCGCCTTCCTGTCCTACGGCCGCCAGGACCTGGCGATTGCGCGTCTGCTCGAGCGCGATCTGCGGCGGTTCGCGCGCCCAGTGTTCGGCCGCGCGCGGCTGCGAGTCGTCCGTGACCAGCTCAACTTGCGACCGAGCGAGGACCTGTGGGCATCGATCCAGGCCCAGCTCGCGGCGTGTTCGCATCTGCTGCTCCTGACGAGCAGTGCCTCGGCCGGGAGCCCGTGGGTCGACCGCGAGGCGGCCCACTTCGTCGAGATCCGCGGCGTGCACGCCGTCGTGCTCGCGGTCGTGGGAGGGGAGCTGTCCTGGGACGATGATGCGGGGCGCTTCGCGCCTGACCGGACGACCGCCCTGCCACCGGCGCTGCTGGCGGCCTACCAGACCCAGCCGCTGTACGTCGACCTGCGCTGGACCGCCGGCGTGACCGAACCGGCCACCGACCCGCGATGGCGCGCGGCGTTGCTCGACATCGTGAGCGCCGTCACCGGCCTCGACAAGGAGGCCGCGGTCGCGGCTGATGCCGTCGCGCAGCGGCGCGCGATCCGGCTGGCCTGGAGCGCGGCGGCGGTCCTCGCGATCCTGTTCGCTGCAGCCTCGGTGCTCGGGCTGCTCGCGTACCGAGCCGCCCAGCTCGCCGAACGGCGGCTGCGGTCGGGCCAGGACCACGTCGGGCAGTTGCTCGGCATCGTGGATGGCGAGCTTGCGCGCGCCCGGGGCGCGGGGCCGGGGCGACGCGCGCTCCTCGAACAGTCCGGGATCCTCCTCGATCGGCTTGGGCGATCGGGATCTCCGGCTGCGGTGCGCGCGGCGCGTGTCCTCGATGCCCTGCGCGCTGGACTGGTGGGCGCCGACGCAGCCCACCGCGGCGACGCAGTGCAGGCCGCGGTCGTGCGCGCGCAGGCGCGGCGAGCGGCCACCGCCCTCGCGCAGGCCTCAGGCGCTGGCGAGCGTATGTCGGCGGCCACCGCGTTGACCGACACCGGGACCGCGTCGTTCGAACTCGATGACCTCGACGGCGCGGTCGCGGACCTCGAGCGCGCGCGGACGCTGCGGGAGGATCTGTGGCGCGCACAGCCCGACCCGGCGCGGACCCTCGATCTCGCGGTCGCGCTCGACCGGCTGGGTCGGGTCCACTTCCGGCGGGGTGAGCTCGATGTTGCAGCCGCCCTTCATCAGCGCGGCCTCGATCTGGTCCAGCACCTGCCGGCCGACGCGCTCGATCCAACGGTCCGGGCCCTTGCGTTGGCGCAGAGCGAGCTGCTGCTGTTCGACCTCGCCGAGGCCCGCGACGCGCGCGACGCCTCGCATGAACGCATCGACCGCATCCAGCGCGCGTCCGATCTCCTCGACGGGATCACCGACACCTGGCGAACCGACGTGACCCGCACCCGCCTCGACCTCGCGCTCCGCGCCGCCCGTGTGGTCGACGATGGCGAGCGAGGGGCTGTTTGCTCGACCGCAGTCGACCTCGCCTTCGACCTGTTCGCGTCCGAGGGCGAGGCGGAAGACGGTCTCCGGCTCGGCGATGCTCTCGCGGAGTGCCCCGTCCTGCCGGCCGCGCGACTCGAAGCAGCGGCGGTCCTGCGCGGCCGACTGACGGCGTCGCCCCTGCGCATGCCCCGGCTCGAAGCCGTGCTCCTGGCCTCGGAGGCGCAGTCGCGCGCGGTCCAAGGCGATGCGGTCGCGCCCGCGATGCTCGTGGCCGCGACCGACCTGCTCGAGCGAACCGTGGCCTCATCGGCCGGCGACACCTACCTGCGGTCCCGGCTCGCCCGCCTGTACCAGTTCCGGATGAGCATCCCCGATCCACCGCCCGTGCCCGAGCTGTTCACTCGCTGCCTCGCGGCGGCCCCGTCAGCGCACCAGCGGATCGACTGTCGCATCACCGCCGCTCCGATGCTCGCCGCGCGCGACGTCGATGCGCGCCCACCGACCACGCTCGCCGAGGACGAGATCGCGGGCGCCATCGTCGAGGCGACCGCGATCGACGATGGGTCCCTCGCCGCGCGGTTGCGCACGTTCCAAGCCCTGATGGCGGGTTCGTCCATGGCCTGCGCGCAGGGCCACCCGAGCCTGGCCGGCGAGCGGAAGGCCCGGGCGCGCGCGGTCCTGGACGCGGTCGCGTCCGCGGCCCCGGATTCGCCGGTGGTCGACCTCTTCCGTCGGCAGATCGAGGCCGCGCGGTGTTGATCGCCGGCCCCGCTCGCACCGGCCAGGCCGACTCCATGAGATCATTCACCGCAGACGCTGGCGAGCCTTGTTCGATCTTCCAGGGCGAGGGCGTCTTGTAGGCAGGGGATCGTGAGCGGGTCGAACACCGACTCATCCGGAGCGCGCTGGCGCCGCCATCGGGCCGGCCGCCATTCACTGCAGGGAAGGCATCATGGGAGCTGACGACTGGGCCCTGTGCGTGGGAATCAGCGACTACGTCGCGGGCAACCGTCTGCCGTCGTTGCCGGGAGCACGCCGCGATGCCACCCGTTTCTTTGACTGGGTGACCGACGCGAGCGGTGGGGACGTCCCGCTAGCGCAGGCGAAGCTGATCCTGTCCCCGGTACCGCAGAACGGCGAGAGCCCCCAGCCGGTGGCCGGAATCATCGGCGATTGGCTCGACCACCGCATCCGCCAGGCCATCAAGCAAGATCACGACGGCAACGGGCTCGAGCTCGGTCGACGGCTCTATGTCTATGTCGCCGGACACGGGCTCGCCCTCGGCATCACCAACGAGGCTGGGCTTCTCGTCGCCGACGCGGATCCACCGGATGTCCTCGGCCACTTCGCGCCGCGGGTGTGGGCGGAATGGCTGAAGGCGGCCGCCGTGTTCCGCGAGGTGGTGATGTTCGTCGATTGCTGTCGCTCCGAGCTTCGCAAGGTGGAGCCGCAGACCCTCATCTACCCGCCGCGCCAGGGCCCGCACGGCCCGGCACGCTACCTCTACGGCTTCGCAGTCGCCAACGGCCTCACCGCGCGTGAGGCCAACGTCGGCGGCGTACCCGCGGGCCTCTTCACCAGCGCCTTGCTCCGCATCCTCTCGGACCCGACCCACCGACCGCTGTCCGCGAGCAAGCTCAAGCACCTGCTCTATGCCGCGCCCGACCTCGACGCCGAGCACCGACCCCAGGTGCAGGTGCCTGACGATCCGGCCTACGACTTCGAGTTCCTGGGCAGGCTTCCCGATGCTCCGCCGGCCCCTGGGCAAGACGCAACCTGGGCTGATCCGGCCACCGTGCTGGTGTTCGACGACCTGGCGGAGACACGCAAGCTCGCGATCGGTGTCAAGCTCGCGGGTGGCTGGGTCAGCCGGCTCGACGACCTCGATGCGCTGGCGGAACGACCGATCGGCCGCCTCGTCGTCGCCAGCGAGGACCTCGGCAGCCAGGCCGTCCGCGATCTGATCGCCACGAAGGCGCCGACGCGGGTCATCTCGTACTCGCACGGCACCCACGCCGACCAGCCGCGCTGGTCCCATGTCCGGGCCCACGAGACCGATCTGCCGGCGCTGGCCACGCTCCGTGTCGGCGCGGTCCTCGACGAGCGCGACACCGCCACCCTCCGCATCACGGCGGCGGAGCCGGGCACCACGCTGCACCTCTGGGGCGACAGTGGCGATCTCCTGGCCGCCGGCCACGACCAACTCTCGGTCGAGGGCGTGCCGCTGGGTCGGTACCGGATCGAGGCACGGATCGGCGCGTCGGCGGCGACGACCGAGGTCCAGGTCACCGGGGACGACGACATCCGCGTCCCGCCAGTCCCCCCGGCCACGCCGATGCCGATCGCCGGCAACCCGCGCTGGACCGATCCGGAGCGCGAATGGTTGACCACCCTCGACCGCAACGCGCGCGTCGTCATCCTCCAGCGCAGGGGCGACGACGCGCCCATGGCCGGCAAGCCGCGGTGGACGGCGTCGGTCGTGCCGGTCGCACCGGGCGCGCGTCGCCATGTCACGGCCCTGCCGATCGAACACCAGCCGGCTGTCGTGTCCCTGCCGACGCCCAAAGACATGCGCACCGAGGTGTACGTCGACGGTCAGGACGTCGCGATCCGGGTGGCGCACTCCTCCGTCGCGGTCGGGGCGCCGGAGCGCGGCGATCGGATCCGCGAACTCCTGCGCGCTGACACCGCGCTCGACCTGAAGGTGTCCGCCACAGCGGTCGTCGACGACCCGATCGCGGCGCTTCTGGCCATGACCCGGCACCCCGCAGACTCCGCCGAATGGCGCGCGCTGAAGCAAATCGCAGAGGCGGCGTTCGGTCCCCGCGATCCTGACCTTCTCACCTGGGATCCAGCCGCAAAACTGATCGTCCCACCGCTCGTCGCCCACGCCTGGGGTCGCAGCGAGGTGAAGGAAGACTCGGTAGCCGACATGGTCGTGGGGCGCGAGGTCCACCTCGGTCCCTGGCTGTCATGGGACCAGTCCCCGGCTGTGTGGCGAGGCACGTGGCTACGGTCGGTAGCCGGTGTCATGTGGCCAGGCTGGGAACGCGAGCGCGAGTCCGATCCGGAGTTCGCGTCACACCCGGTGACCGACCTCGCGGGTGCGGCGGCCCGCCTTCGCGCGCCGCAGGGTAGCGTCGTGCGCCGCACCAAGAAGTCGCCGCCAGTCAAGCTACTGATCAAGCACGACGTCGTAGCCTTTCTCGGCGGGTCCAACGACCAGCTCGCGCCGGCGCTCGCCATCGCGTTCGTCGAGCGCGGGCAGCGCTCCTGGGACGAGCTGACGGTCTGGTCGCTGGAGGACGAGGCGCTCGACCTGATGGTGTCGGACGGCCGCCGAGGCCCCCGCCTGCGGCAGGCGCGCGATCGCGCGGAGACCGAGTTGCGGAGACTGCTCCCCAGCATCGCGACGCGCTGGCGGCTGGTGCGCTACCGGCCCTTCGAGATCGGCGGTGTCTGGACCTTCGCCTCGCTATGGGACTGGCGCGTACCGGGCGCGGGTCTCATCCATCTCAGCGCGTACCAGGCCGGCCAGGATGTCCGCACCACCCGTGGTGAAGACACGCCCTGGCGCGACCCGACCCTCCCGCCACCGCCGACCTACCAGGCCGCAGTCGACGCGTACGCCGCGATCGCGCCCACCGACATCCTCGCGGAGTCCGCCGCGCCGCAACCGCCTGGGCCCACGCTCACCCTCCAGGGAGAGGTTTGATGACCATCTACGACGACAGCGAGAGTTCGTGCTTCGCCTGGTTCCAGGACGCCGTCACCCCGGGTCGCGACCGCCAGGCGTTGTGGACCCGCGCCAAGTGGCAATTCGGCGACACGATCTCGATCTCGTTCCTCGACGGAGATCCGGTCGTCCGCGACCGGGTCCGCGAGGTCGCGCGCGAATGGCTGTCGCGCACCGGCGCCAACCTGAACTTCAGCTTCCGCAGCGACACCACCGACACTCTGGTCCGCATCACCTTCGCCGCGCGCGACCAGTGGTCCGTGATCGGCACCGACTGCCGCCGCCGCGAACCTGGACGCCCCACCATGGCCCTGGGCGGCCTCACCGCCGCGTCGGCCGACGCCGACGTCCGCCGCAAAGCGCTGCACGAGTTCGGCCACCTGCTGGGCATGGTCCACGAGCACTCGCTCACCGACGCCCCGATCGTCTGGGACCGCGACGCGGTCTTCGACGACCTCGACGGGCGCTGGACCCGCGACCAGATCGAACAGAACCTGTTCCGACCGATCCTCGCCAGCGAGCACAACGCGGTCGCCTTCGACCCAGCTTCGATCATGATCTATCCCATCAAGGCCCGGTGGACCAAGAACGGGTTCACCAGCGACTACAACACCGACCTGTCGCCGGGGGACCTCGCGTTCATCCGCGACCAGTACACCTGATGAGGTCGGAGCGCGGCCTCATCCGCGCCGCCGGGTCACCGGGTTCGAGCGTGCACGAGAGGAGCACACGATGAGCAACGACCGCAGCGACTTCTACAAGCGCTTTGCCCCTGATCTCGCCGTCCCCGATGAGCCGCCCGATGGCGCCGGGTTCGGCGAGCCGCCGGACGAGGATCCGCCGGCCTTCGACCGAGCCGGGCTCGAGGCGCTCAAGCGCCAGTTCGCCAGCGAGCCGGCTTTCACCCTCGCGCGGGTCCGCAAGGCCTACGACGTCGAGCTCACCGAGGACGAGCTGCGCGACCTCATCGTCGACCTCGAGGTGGCATTCGACCAGCCCGGCGCCGAGGTCGCCGCCGACCTCGCGTTCGAGATCGGCCTCGGCAAGACCAAGCTGCCCGACGAGTTCACGTTCCCGCGCATGGACAAGGTGGCCACGCCGATCGACCCCACGGACTGCCGGTTCGAGACCAAGCGCGACGCGATCGGCTGGGCGCTCAACGCCGGGCCCTGGTTCCTGCGTGGCCTGGTCTACCAGCCGAAGGTCAAGTTCCGGTGGGCCGAGGACCACGCCTCGCAGTTCCACTACAAGCTCCGCGGCGAGAAGACCACCCGCCTGGCACTGTTCTCCGATGCCGGGACTGGTCTCTATCACTCGCGCTACATCGGCCGCCATATCGCGGCCGAGACCTGGGACCACGTCCTCTACCTCGGCGACGTCTACTACGCAGGCAAGCAGGCCGAGTTCGACAAGCGCTTCCTCGGCGACAAGGACTTCAAGGCGATCATCGACTCGAGCTCCTTCTGGACCCTCAACGCCAACCACGAGATGTTCTCGCGCGGTGGCCCCTACATGAACGCCATCAGCAACCGGCGCAAGGCTCACCCCGAGCTGCACGACCAGGAGGGCAGCTACTTCTGCCTGCGCGGCGGCCAGTTCCAGGTGATCGGCATCGACACCGCGTACCACGACAGCGGTCGCCATCACGAGGCCCAGCTCGCGAGCTGGCTGCAGCACGCCCTGATCGAGGGGAAGAATCAGGGCCTCATCAATATCCTGTGCTCGGGCGACGAGGCGTACACGCTGGGCGCCGATGGGGTTGGGCCGCTCATGGGCGACGTGGTGAAGAACCTCCCGCCCTACACCATCGACCTCTGGGTGTGGGGCAACGTCCACTATGGCGCGTTCTACGATCGCGACGTCGACAAGAACGCGTCGTTCCTCGGCGCATGCATCGGCCACGGCGGCTACCCGTACCCGCGCAAGAGCGAGAACGACCGTCGCGGCCCGGTGCCGGTGCGCTGGGTCGAGACCGAGCCGCGCTTCCCCGCCTGGACCGGCGTTCGCCAGGATCGCGGCAACAACGGCTACATGACCCTCGCGCTCGACCACGGCACGGGCCGGGTCACCCTCGAGTTCATCGACTCTTCAGCGGCGGCTTACGACTGATCCAATCGCGGCGGGATCGTGATCCATCGCCGGCGCCGAAACGAACGCCGGCGGCGGCGGGATATTGATCCACTGC
>JAYVSF010000536.1:0-16034 GCA_043775605.1 Myxococcales bacterium | reverse complement strand
GCAGCAGTCGCCGCACACCGAGCGCCGGCAGCGCGCGCACGGTCCGGCCGCCGGACGACCGCAGATCGCGCAGCGCGCGACCGGGCCGTCACCGCTCGTGATCAGGCCGGGCACGATGCTAGGCCGCGCGGGCGGTCGCGGTCGGCAGGCCGCCGGCCGGCACGCCGCGCGACAGCAGCCAGTACAGCAACGAGGCCATGCCGAAGCCGACGAACCAGGCGTAGTTGTAGATGAA
Source organism: Myxococcales bacterium (assembly GCA_043775605.1). Taxonomy (GTDB): domain Bacteria; phylum Myxococcota_A; class Polyangia; order Haliangiales; family Haliangiaceae; genus UBA2376. The sequence continues at coordinate 15,799 of JAYVSF010000536.1, read as the reverse complement.
GTGCATCGGCGACCACCACGCGCCGCCGAGGCTCACGAGCGGGCGACGCCGCCCTTGCGTTTGAGTCCAAGCCCGTGCAGATAGAGATCCGGGACGTTGTAGCTGCCGTCTCCGCGTAGGGTGAGGATCCCGAGCTGGACCAGATTGCCCAGGACCTCGCTGACGTCGCGGCCCGGAGGTCGGACCGGCTCGGTGCCACTCACGGTACCCCAGGTGCCATCGAAGTCGCGACCAAGCATTCGCGACACCTCGCGCTCGGTCCAAGGTACCTGCGGATCGCTGGAGAGTCGCTGCTTGAGACTTGGGATCCACGGGAACTCATGGCGGGCCGCACCATCGACAAAATCAGTCGAGACGATGTCGAGGGCTCGGCGCAAGGCGACGTGTTCGAGGAGGCGCGATCCGGTTGCGCGCGTGTCTGCGATCGCCCGCTCGGCGGCCTTCTCGATGAGCTGGATGAGCGATCTCGGCACTACTCGATCGTTGCTGTCGCGAAGCTTGTCGAGCATCCACGTGAACGTGACCCCCTTCTTCGGGTTGGGGCCCATATATTCGTGGGCAAGTCGATCGACAAATGGGCGGGCATCCTCGTCCTTCGTCAAGGCCGGCAGAAACCCGAGGTCCGGATCATTGGCCAGAGCGACCTTCCCTGCGAAGTGTTGGCGAAGGGTGTCGTCGCGATTGACGATGTGCTTGATCAACACGCCGTAGAGGTTGCGGTTGCTCCAGTTCAACTCGACGCGGTTCGCCGCGAGCTTGGCGACATCGGCTCCGGCCACGCCACGATTGTGGCGGTAGAAGTCGGTGCGCATGAAGATCTTGGGTCGCACGCGCTGCCAGCGGCGGGCAAAGGTCACCCAGAGGTTGACGAGACCTGACACCACGGCGCCGAGCGACGCCCAGTCCAAGGACACCGTGTCAAGCTCGTCGTAGGACGTGATCAACCAACGCCCCTCGGTTTCTAGCCGATTGTCGAGCGTGTCGATCGCGTGGATGAAGTCTGCGCGACCGGCGCGGAAGGCGTCGAGAATTTCTTCGGGCCGGGTCGAGCGGATCGCACCCAGCTGCGCGATCAGCGGCTCGCTGGTGAGATGCGTCGCGAGGCGACGGACCAGGAATGCCAGCCAGAGGTCAGACATGTCGTCCGGTCGGTCGCTGTGATGCACGGCGAACTCGCGCCAGGTGCCAGACTCCGGTCCATCCTTCCCGAGGGGCCAGGCTTCGACCCATTCGACCGCCTCGCTCGCCATCCGGCTGCGTGGCACGTAGCGAGCGAGAAGCTGCCGGAGGTGGCCGTCCTTGAGGACGTCCTTCAGGTGGCTCTTGCCAGCACCGCGATCGCCGATGACCAAAACGACCTCGGGTTCGATGGCGCGGAGATGCTCGGGGATCGGGTACAGCGTGCGGCGTTGCGCCGCCGGATCGTGCGACCGCGCGTCGGCGACGCCAGCACCCAAGTTCTGAAGCAAGCCAAGGAGCTTGAGCCGATCGGTGTGCGTCGGGGCCATCAGCCTTCATCCAAGTCGGGCTCGGCATCGACGCGGTCGGTCAGACCACGGAGTCGTACCGCGATTCGTGCCGCGATCTCGCGATACGGGGCTTCGTCCACGATGTGCAGAATTTCCTTCAAGTCACGGAAGTCGGCGAGTGGCTCGCGATAGGGAATGGCAATTGCGCGGTGCGGCGCGTCGGCAAGTCCGAGATCATCAAGAGTCCACGAGGTCTCGTCGAGTGTGGTCACCCCGGGATCGGTATCCACGCTCTTGTAGTAGTGGTTGCGATAGATGTCTTCAACGCGTGCGTTGAAGAAGCTTCTAGCCGCCCCGCCGCCCACAGTGCTGTCGGGGACCATGGCTTGGACCAATACGCATTCTGCTTGGGGCAGGCCGGCCCGAAGGTGATCGGCACCGAGGCGATGAACGACCCGGGTGAGCCCATCGAGCGCTTGGTCGCTAGCGGTCGAGAACACGACATGGACGTCCGCCAAGGGACTCAACATGAATCCCGAAATCGGCGACAGTCCGGCGCGGCAATCGACCACAATCAAATCCGGCTGAAGCTCATCGCGGATCCGCGCGAGCAGGACTCCGACGGGGTGCGCTTCGACGACTTCGTCGTCGCGGATGTCGAGATCGATCTTGGCGAGCTTCTGGAGATAGCGATCATCGATTCTGCCGACTGGGAACACGTCGACGGGTTGGTCGCCGACCAGTTCCGCGCGCGCGCAGACGTGGCGGTAGTCGATGAGTGGGTACGCGTGGTGGGCTTCGAGCAGGAAGTCGGCCGACCCCCAAAGATTCGGTGCGCTGTCCTTCTCGGTGCCCAAGAGCCGCCCAAGACCCGGCGCGTCGAGATCCAGATCGATCGCAACGACGCGGCGGCCGGCGTTGGCTTGACGGAGGACGTAGGCCGCCGCAGCGGTCGTTCGGCCCATGCCTCCCTTGAACGAGTAGAACGCGATCACGGGTGCGTGCGGCTGCGTCCCTGGATTCGTGTTCACGGCGTCGGGGCGGAGCGGCATGAACCACGACGTCCGGGACCGATGACGGTCGACGTACCGCAGTCGGTCGCTTGCTAGCTCTGGACGGTAGCCGACACGCCACGCACTCTCACAGAACTCGTGGTCCGGGGCTGAGCCGCCTTCGCTTGTGACGTAACGCCGGCCGGTCCAGAAAGGTCCACACTCGTCGCTCAGCCGCCTATCGATCGCGGGCCAATCGGCATCGATGGCGGCAACGCCCTCGGCGGCCCGGAGCCAGAGGAGAACGTGAAAGCTGCCGAACAAATCGTCGATGATGGCGATGCGTGAGAGCCACGGGCGGTCGAGGAGCCCGCTTGCGATCGCGACGATCGCCCTCGAAGCCTCGTCGTAGTGGACGACCTCAGGCATCTAGAGCACTCCGTCGAGCTTCATCTGGCCAATCGTGCGCTGGTAGATCGCCTTGGCCGCGGTGAGCATCTTGCGGCTCTCCACGACGGGAACCGTGCCGGAGGCGCGGTAACGCAGCGAGGGCTTCCATCCGTGCATCGGAGCCATCTCCGTTGGCGCGGGAACGTAGCGCGCCGACTTCGTGGTGGCGGACGCGCCGACGTGGGCCACCTCCTTGCCGAGGTCACTAAGGCCATGGCCGAGGCCACCTACCCGATCGATCTCAGCCTTGAGCCTGCTCGCGACGTGAATCTTCGCCGTCGCGTCCCAGCTCGCCTCGTGCAACAAGATCGACTTGAGGGCGCTCTCGACGACGTAGCCGGTGAGATACGCGCAGCCATCGGAGCGCCCGGCGGTGTCGAGCACGACGGCGTCATCGAGGTGCTTTCGCGCGGCCTCGACGTAGTCGTCCCCTCCTCGTGGATCCGTTAGTCGTGACATCTCGGGAACAGGATACACCGCCGTCCCGTCGCGCGACGGGTGACACGCCCGGGAACGCAGCATAGTCTGGGTGGGGATCGATGTTCCTTCGGCGCTGCGCGGCCCCTCTGACCTGGCGGTGCGCGGTCCCGGGCAGGTCAAGCGTCAAGCATCAAGGACAGGCGCCGTCGCTGCGGTGCACGCGACGGCGCAGAAGAACTGCTCGCGCTGGGCGAGTTGCTGGTTGGGAGGATGGGGACGATCACGCTCGATCGGTCCGACAACCGCAGCACGACGGCGGTGCTCCCGCGTCTGTGTCGGTCATGATGATCGCCGAACATGATGTTTGACGAGCATCATTGGTCGGACGATGACCCGACGCAGGCTCCTCCACGACCATGCAGCCACGGTGCTCGAGGACGTCTGCCGCGCCCGCGGTCCCGGCGCGCGTCGCTACTCGGACCGCGACCTGATCGAGCCGGATCCCGTCACCGAAGGTCAGCGGCGCAACCCCAGCAGGGCGAGGCCGATGGCGGCCAGGCCGACGATCACCGCGGCGAGCCAGCCGACCAGCCCGAGCCACGGCCGGCGCAGGCTGGCACCGCCCTCGGCGCAGCCGAGGCAGATCGCGAACGTGGTCGCGCCGCCGTCGGTGAGCACGCAGCAGTCGCCGCACACCGAGCGCCGGCAGCGCGCGCACGGTCCAGCCGCCGGACGACCGCAGATCGCGCAGCGCGCGACCGGGCCGTCACCGCTGGTCTGGAGACCCGGCATCGTGGCTCAGGTGGCGTGGGCGGTCGCGGTCGGCAGGCCGCCGGCCGGCACCCCGCGCGTCAGCGCCCAGTACAACAGCCCGGCCAGGCCGAAGCCGGCGAACCAGGCGTAGTCGTAGATGAAGTGCATCGGCGACCACCACGCGCCGGCGAGCGCCACGCCGGCGCCGACCAGGGTCGCGATGACCGCGGCCGGGTTCCAGCCGCTGCGATAGCGATAGATGCCGTCGGTCGTGTACAGGTCGTGCAGCGACAGCTTGGTCCGGCGCAGGACCCAGTAGTCGATGATCAGCACGCCGGCGATGGCCCCGAGCGCGCCCGAGTAGCCGATCAGCCATCCGTCGATGTAGCGCTTGGCGTTGGCCAGCAGCTCCCACGGCTGGAACGCGATGCCGAGCACGCCGGTGATGAGGCCGCCAGTGCGGAAGTTGATCTTGCGCGGGAAGGCGTTGGCGAAGTCGTTGGCCGGCGACACTACGTTGGCGGCGATGTTGACCGCGAGGGTGGCGACCACGATCGTGAAGGTCGCGATCGCGACCACCAGCCGGCTGTCGAACGTGCCGACCAGCACGATCGGGTTGTCGATCGGCGCGCCGTAGATGATCGCGGTGGCCGAGGTGATGACGATGCCCATCGCCGCGAACACGGTCATCGTCGACGGCAGGGCCACGACCTGGCCGACCGCCTGCTCGCGCTGCGACCGACCGAAGCGGGTGAAGTCGGGCATGTTGAGCGACAGGGTCGACCAGAAGCCGATGGTCGCGGTCAACGACGGGATGAACACCGGCCACCACTTCGTCCACGACAGGCCCGTGCCCGACTCGAGGATCGGCCCGAGGCCGTGGGCCCGGTCGATGGCCCACCCGACCAGGATCGCGGTCATCACCAGCACGAACGGCGCCGCCCACCGCTCGATCCGGCGCAGCAGCTCCATGCCGCGATAGATGACCAGGATGTTGAGGGCCCAGAACAGGAGGAACGAGATCCACTGGGTCCCGAGGTGGCCGTTGAAGTGGCCGAGCGCGGTGGCCCAGCCCGGCCACAGCGACGTGAACAGGGCGTTGAGCGCGGCGCCGCCGATCCAGGCGTTGATGCCGAACCAGCCGCACGCGACCAGCGCGCGCATCAGCGCCGGCAGGTTGGCGCCGGCCGTGCCGTAGGCGGCGCGGGCGAACACCGGGAACGGGATGCCGTACTTGGTGCCGGGGTGCGAGTTGAGCAGGATCGGCGCGAGGACGATCAGGTTACCGAGGAGGATTGTGAACAGCGCCTGCCACCAGCTCATGCCGGCGGCGATCAGGCCCGACGCCATCATGTAGGTCGGGATGCAGTGGGCCATCGACACCCACAGGGCGGCGTAGTCCCAGGTGGTCCAGGTCCGTTGCGCGACCCGGACCGGGGCGAGGTCGTGGTTGTAGAGCGGGGAGCTGGTGACGTCGTCGTCGGACGCCAGCTCGACCCGGCCGTCGGGGTGCTCGATCTCGCTGCCGGCAGCGCTCATCGGCCGATCTTACACGCGCGAACGGGCCGCGCGCTTCCACGCTGGCCCGTCCGTACGCTGCAGGAGGTCGCGAATGCTCAGTCGTGAGCGCGGACGTAGAACTGGGTGACCGAGCGGGCCTTGGCCGTGCCACCCGGGCCGTGCACCGAGTAGCGGTCGCCGGCGATGATCAGGTCGTGCTCGAACAGCTCGGTGATCGCGTTGCCGATCTTGGTCTGGGTAGCGCCCGAGGCGTCCCAGCCGAGCTCGGCCAGGGCCGCGGTGCCGGTGCCGTTGAGCTTGGTCTCGCGGAAGTTCGGGCACGGGGTGGTGAAGCAGCGGACCCCGGTCTCCTGGAGCTTCACGAACACGCCGTCGGGCGACTCCTGGCCCTGGCCGATCCATGCCTCGGTCGGGCGGAGCTGGCCGAGCTTGCCGAACGTGCCCCAGTCCTTCTCGCCGATGGTGGCGCGGACCACCAGATCGTACGCGCCGGAGACCTTGGTCATCGTGGTCGCGCGGACCGCGAGCTTGGTCCAGTCGACGTCGGCGACGTAGCAGGCGTCGTGGTAGCTGCCGTCGCCGCAGCGGGTGGTCGAGCGGTTGACCCGCTGGACCCAGTAGCCACCGCACAGCGGCGACACGCACCGGCGCTGGTCGTGGGTGACCTTGTAGTAGGTGTAGTTGCCCGCGGCGTCAGCCTTGCCGTCCGTCAGCTCGGCGGTGTCCTCGGTCGCGAGCTCGTCCTCGACCGAGGAGCACGCGGTGGCGGCGGTGGCGACCAGCAACGAGGCGAAGACGAGGCGCGTGTTCATGGCCAGTCGCTAAAGCACCTCGCGTGCCACTCGGGACCGACGGAAGTTCGCGGGGATGGCGGATCGCCCACTGGCGACCGCAGCCGCGCAAGCCGGCTACCGCCGTGGCCACTGTCGGCGCGGGCGACAGCCGCGGCGCGAGACGGATCAGGAAACTGCTGATCTGGTCAGGCGCCGGGCCGCGCCACTGCGAGGTCGCGGGAGATGTCGGCGATGCGCGGGCAGCCGCACAGCGCCATCGCCAGATCGAGCTCGCGGCGAACATGTTCGAGCACCGCGGCGACGCCGGCCTGGCCGTCGACCGCGAGGCCCCACAGCACCGGGCGACCGAGCAGCACCGCGCGGGCGCCGAGCGCGAGGGCGAGGACGACGTCGGTGCCACGGCGGACGCCGCCGTCGATCATCACGTCGGCCCTACCGCCAACCGCCGCGACCACCGCCGGCAGGGCGTCGAGCGGGGCCGGCGCGGCGCCGAGCTGGCGGCCGCCGTGGTTGGACACCACGAGGCCGGCGACGCCGAGGTCGAGCGCGCGCCGGGCGTCGTCGGCGCGGACCACGCCCTTGAGCACGATCGGCAGGCCGGTGACCGAGCGCAGCCAGGCCAGGTCGGTCCACGACAGCGACGGATCGAGGTTGGCCGCCACCCAGGCGGCGAGGCCGGAGTCGTGGGCCGAAGGCGGGACCGTGGCGCGCTCGCCGTGGACGTTCTCCATCCGCAGGTGGGGCGGCAGGGCGAAGCCGGTGCGGACGTCGCGCTCGCGCCGGCCGAACAGCGGCGCGTCGACAGTGAGGACCACGGCCTTGCAGCCGGCCCGCGCGACCCGCTCGAGCAACGCGGCGGTGGCATCGCGGTCGCGATAGACGTAGAGCTGGAACCACAGGGACGCGCCGGTCGCGGCCAGCTCCTCGATCGCGGTGGTCGACAGGGTGCTGACGATCATCGTCGTGCCGGCGGCGGCGGCGGCCCGGGCGGTCGCGACCTCGCCGTCGGCGTGGGCCAGCTTGTGGTAGGCGGTCGGCGCGATCATCACCGGCAGCGCGTGCGGCTGGCCGAGGACGGTGGTGGCGAGGTCGCGGGTGGCGACGTCGACCAGCACCCGGTACGCCAGCGCCCAGCGCCGGTAGGCCGCGGCGTTGCCGCGCAGCGCGACCTCGTCGTCGGCGCCGCCGACGTAGTAGTTCCAGGCCATCGCCGGCAGCCGATCCCGGGCGGCGGCTTCCAGCTCGTCGAGGTTGAGCCACGTCATGCCGCGAGCATAGTACCGGGTAGACTCGCGTCCGCCCATGACCGTGCGCTCGACGTCGATCGATCTGGAGCGGCCGCTGACCGCGGACGAGGCCGCCCGCCGGCTGGTCGCGCAAGGCTTCGCGACCCTGACCCCGGCGGCGCTGGCGGCGGTGGCCGGCATGACCGACGCTGCGGCCGACGCGCTGGCGACCCTGGCCCCGGCCTGGGACGACCTGCCGCCCGATCGCCACCTGCGCGACGGCGGGCGCTACCGGCGGCGCCGCCACGGCAGCCTGATCGTCGACGACCTGGCCGGCGCGGACCAGGTGCAGGCGGTCGCCCATCGCGCCCACTGGCAGTCGACCGCGTACAACGCGCTGCACGGCGGCATCGAGCGCTGGTTCGAGCCGCTGGCGCCGTGGGTGCGCGACGGCGCGCCGCTCCGGGCCCTGACCCTCGGGCTCGGCCGGCTGTTCGCCACTGTCCGGCCGCCGGACGACGGCCGCTGGTTCGTCGAGGTCCACCCGTTCCGCATCGACACCACCGACGGCGTCGGCCGGCCCACGCCCGAGGGCGCCCACCGCGACGGCGTCGACTTCGTGGCCGTCATCCTGGTCGGGCGCCACGGCGTGCGCGGTGGCGAGACCCGGGTGTTCGACGCCGACGGCCCGGCCGGGGTCCGCTTCACCCTGCGCGCGCCGTGGTCGGCGCTGCTGCTCGACGACACCCGGGTGATCCACGAGAGCACGCCGATCCAGCCCGACGGCGACGGCCCCGGTCACCGCGACACGCTGGTGCTGACCTACCGCGCCAGCGGCTTCCAGGCGCCGCCATGACCAGCCCGCGCACGCGCGCCACGCCCGTCGGCCGGGCGGCGACGATGACCCCGGCCGAGGTCGCGCGTACCCGTCGGCTGGGCCACCAGCTCACCGCCGAGCGCGCTCGGACGCCGGCCGGCGCGGTCGCGGCCCTGCTCGCCATGCAGGCCCAGGATCACGCCGGCGCGCTGTGGTCGATCGGCGTGCGCACCGAGGGCGCGACCGAGGCCGCGGTCGAGGACGCCATCGCCCGCGGCGCCATCGTCCGGACCTGGCCGCTGCGGCGCACGCTGCACGTGATGGCGGCCGCCGACGTCCGCTGGGTGATGGCGCTGCTGGCCCCGCGTGCGATCGCCGCGACCTTGCCGCGGGCCCGCGGCTTCGGCATCGAGGCCGCGCACCTCGCCACCGCGAGCCGCGCGCTGACCGCGGCGTTGACCGGCGGTCGTCAGCTCGAGCGCGACCTGGCGCTGGCCTGCCTCGAGCGAGCCGGGGTCGCCATCGCCGGTCAGCGCGGCTATCACATCCTGGTCCGGCTCGCCCTCGAGGGCCTGTTGTGCCTCGGCCCGCGCGCCGGCAAGCAGCCGACGTTTGCGCTCCTCGACGACTGGGTGCCGGCGACCCACGGCGCGACCCGCGGTCGCGACCAGGCCCTGACCGAACTCGCCACCCGCTACTTCCTCGGCCACGGGCCCGCGACCCGCGCCGATCTGATCGGCTGGGCCGGCCTGACCGCCGGTGACGCCGACGCCGGGATCGCCGGGGCGGGCGCGGCGCTGACGTCGGTCGACGTCGACGGGGTCGCGCACTGGATGGCGGCCGGCCTCGCGCCACCGCCGGCGCGGCCCGACGCCGTCGAGCTGCTGGCCGGCTTCGACGAGCTGGTGCTCGGCTACAAGCAGCGCGACGCCTTCCTCGATCCGGCCCACGCCGACGCGATCGTCCCCGGTGGCAACGGCGGGTTTCGCCCGACGGTGGTCGTCGACGGTCGGGTCGTCGGCACCTGGGCCCGGGTCGCGCGCGCCAAGGGTGATCGCCTCACGGTCACGCCGTTCGCCGCGCTGTCGCCCGCGGTCCGTCGTGGCCTCGACGTCGCCGCCGCCCGCCACGCCGCCTTCCTCGGCCGCCCGGTCGAGGTCGTGATCGACTAGCGAGCCTTGGCGAGCGATCTACAATGACTCCGGACGTTCGGGGTCACGCGTGGAGGAGCGGGGTCTGCCTTCCACCGGCGATCAGTGGCGGCAATGCGGTACGGGCTGTTAGCTTGGTTTGCGCGGGCTCAGGCTGTGCTCGAGGCGCTTGAACCGCTCGAGCATGTCCTCGTACATGCGGTCGGTCTTCTCGTGCAGGTGGGCGACCTCGAGCTCGGCCTTGATGTTGACCTCGTACTCGATGTCGCCCCGGACCCGATCCTTGGCCGACTGCCGGTCCTGGCTGATCAGCACGAAGCACGACAGGAAGATCGCCTCGAGCGACACGATCATCGTCAGCAGGCCGAACGGGAACGGATCGAAGTGGTGGAGGCCGGGTACCGTGTTGAGCGCGACCCACACCAGGAACCACCCGGCGTTGAGCATCAGGAACGACATGCTGCCGGAGAAGGCCGCGATCTGATCGGCGATCTTGTCGAGCAGCGACTGCTTGCCCTGGACCTCCTCGTTGACGTTGCGGGCGACCCGGGCCCGCAAGAGCGCGTTGGCCTTGCGGGTCATGCCGCCGGTGGTCGCCAGCATGTCGAGGGCGGCCTCGGGCTTCTTGCGGAACAGCTGCAGCAGGTCCTCGCGGTCGAGCACGATCAGCTCGCTGGCCGCGGTCGCGACCGCGCTGGCGGTGCGCGAGCCGCCGTCGAGCAGGGACAGCTCGCCGAAGAAGTCGCCGGGCGTGGCGGTGTGCAGCACGATCTTCTGGCCGGCGGTGTCCTTGACGAACAGCTCGACCGCGCCGGCCTCGACGATGAACATCGAGTCGCCGGGCTCGCCGGCGTGGAACAGCGGCTCGCCGGGGACGGCGGTGCGGTGCGCGACCGCCTGGGCCAGCACCGAGAGCTCGTCGTGGTCGAGCTGGGCGAAGAGCTTGATCCGGGACAGGAACTCGGGGTCGGCGGGCATCGGGGCGCCAGTATCGGGGTCTGGATCGGAACCGCCAGTCCAAACATAGTCCCGCGCCCCTTTTCAGCACCGGCTGGGTCCCGGCGACCCGGCGGCGCGCCGTGCTGGGTTCGCGCGGACCCGAACCGGGCCGGCAGGTAGGCCAACCCTGGTCGCCGAAGGCTGGCACGGTCGATGCTACGTCGACCTGCCATGAAGAACTCGCTCTCGCTCACCCTCGTGCTCTCCCTCTCCCTCGTCGCCGTCGCGTGCGGCAAGGGTGGCGACAAGGCCGCTAGCAAGGGCGGCGCGCCCAAGGCCCCGGCGGCCCCGGCGGCCCCGGCGTGGATCAGCCTGGCGCCGGTGCCGCTGCAGGTCTCGGCCCCGGCCGGCGCCAAGGTCATGGACAGCTCGGTCGACGCCCCGTCAGTGATGGTGTCGGCCGAGGGCTGCACCTTCTCGGTCTCGACCGTGACCGAGGCCTACCCCTCGACCTTCGACGCCGAGAAGTCGTCGACCGAGAAGGACACCGACGGCTTCAAGGCGTTCAGCAAGGCCGAGCAGTTCGAGGGCGGCTGGCAGCTCGAGTACGAGGGCCTGTCGGGGATCGACAAGTCCGCGCTGTACGGCGTCGAGATCCGCCAGACCGTCGGCGGCAAGCAGTACTCGTGCGGCCGCAACGATTCGAACAAGGCCGCGATCGACTGCGCGGCCAAGGCCTGCCGGACCCTCAAGCCGCAGTGACCACTTGATCGTTGCGGGTGGGACGCGAGGCCGCGGGTTGCCTCGGCGTGGCCGGGCCGGCTACGGTGCCGTCCTGCTCGCAAGGATCCGTTCATGACCGACGCTCCATCGAAGGCCGGGCGCACCGATGCGGCCTGGCTCGACGCCCACTGGATGCCCTTCACCGGCAACCGCCAGTTCAAGGCCAACCCGCGGATCATCGTCAGCGCGAAGGGCGCGTACTACACCGACAAGGACGGCAAGCAGATCCTCGACGGGCTGTCGGGCCTGTGGTGCTCGGGTCTCGGCCACGGCCGGCGCGAGATCGTCGAGGCCATCCACAAGCAGGCCGCCACCCTCGACTACTCGCCGGCGTTCCAGTACGGACACCCGGCGTCGTTCGAGCTGGCCAACCGGCTCAAGGACCTGACCCCGGCCGGCCTCGACTACGTGTTCTTCACCGGCTCGGGCTCCGAGTCGGCCGACACCTCGCTCAAGATGGCGCGCGCGTACTGGCGGCTGCGCGGGCAGGGCACCAAGACCCGGCTCATCGGCCGCGAGAAGGGCTATCACGGCGTCAACTTCGGCGGCATCTCGGTCGGCGGCATCGCCGCCAATCGCAAGACCTTCGGCGCGACGCTCGAGGCCGATCACCTGCCGCACACCCAGGTCGGAGGCTTCCACCGCGGCCTGCCGCCGACCGGCGCCGAGCTGGCCGACGACCTCCTGCGGCTGATCACGCTGCACGACGCCTCGAACATCGCCGCCGTGATCGTCGAGCCGTTCGCGGGCTCGGCCGGCGTAGTCATCCCGCCGGTCGGCTACCTGCAGCGGCTGCGCGAGCACTGCACGAAGCACGACATCCTGCTGATCTTCGACGAGGTCATCAGCGGGTTCGGCCGCTCGGGCGCGTACACCGGCGCCGCCGCGTTCGGCGTCATCCCCGACATCATGAACGTCGCCAAGCAGGTCACCAACGGCACCCAGCCGCTGGGCGCGGTGATCGCCAAGAAGGAGATCTACGACGCGTTCATGGCCGCCGGCGGGCCCGAGTACATGCTCGAGTTCCCGCACGGCTACACCTACTCGGCCCACCCGATCGCGTGCGCCGCCGGCGTCGCGGCCCTCGATCTGCTGGTGGCCGAAGGCGCGATCGAGCGGGTGAAGGCGCTGGCGCCGTACTTCGAGGACGCGGTCCACCAGTTGAAGGGCGCGCCCCACGTCACCGACATCCGCAACTTCGGGCTGGCCGCCGGCCTGACCATCGCCGCGTATCCCGGCGAGCCGGCGCGGCGCCCGTACGAGATCGCGATGCACTGCCTCGAGCGCGGGGTCTACGTCCGCTACGGCGGCGACACCATCCAGCTCGCGCCGCCGTTCATCGTCGAGAAGCCCGAGATCGATCGCATCGTCGAGACCCTGGCCTCGGCGCTGGCGGCGAGCTGAGCCCGGCGTCGATGCCGGCCGACGTCCACGACGAGCTCGCGACCTACATCCGCGCCCGGCACCCGCTGATCTACCTGCTCAGCTTCGAGGAGCAGCGGGTGCTCGACCTCGTCACCCGGCTGGCGGCGCGCGAGCGCAAGAAGGTCGTGACCTGGAGCTACGCCCGCGGCACCCGCGGCGACGGGCTCAAGCCCGGCACCGGCCAGCGCAGCCCGCACGCGGTGCTCGAGGCCGCGCTCGAGCTGCCCGACGACACGCTGCTGGTGCTGCTCGACTTCCACGCCTACCTCAATGACGCCGGCGTGGTCCGCCAGCTCAAGGAGCTCGGCCAGGGCTTCGAGGGCGCCCGCAAGCACGTGCTGTTCCTGTCGCCGGTGCTCAAGCTGCCGATCGAGCTGGTCAAGGACGTCGTGGTCGTCGACGTCCCGCTGCCCGACCCGGCGCTGCTCGCTGACACCCTCGGCGAGATCACCCGCTCGCTGCCGGCCGGCGCCACCGTGCGCCTGAGCGAGGCCGACCGCGAGGCCCTGATCCGCAGCGCGCAGGGCCTGACCGTGCGCGAGTTCGCCAACGTGCTGGCCAAGGCCCTGGTCACTCTCGGCCGGATCGACCGCGGCGCGATCGATCTCATCAACACCGAGAAGCGGCAGATCATCCGCAAGTCGGGCGTGCTCGACTTCTACCCGGCCGCCGAGTCGATGGACGAGATCGGCGGGCTCGACGCGCTCAAGGCGTGGCTGACCTCGCGCAGCGCCGCCTTCACCGAGCAGGCCCGCGCGTTCGGCCTGCCGTACCCGAAAGGCGTGCTGATCGTCGGCGTCCAGGGCTGCGGCAAGAGCCTCACCGCCAAGGCGGTCGCGGCCCTGTGGCGGCTGCCGCTGCTCAAGCTCGACCTAGGCCGGCTGTTCAGCGGCACCGTCGGCTCGTCGGAGGAGAACATGCGGCACGCGATCGCGGCGGCCGAGGCGATAGCGCCGGCGGTGCTGTGGATCGACGAGCTCGAGAAGGGCCTGGCTGGGCTCGGCAGCTCGAACGTCAGCGACGGCGGCACCGCGGCCCGCGTGATCGGCACGTTCCTGACCTGGATGCAGGAGAAGCAGCAGGCGATCTTCGTGATCGCGACCACCAACGACATCGCCGCGCTGCCGCCCGAGCTGCTGCGCAAGGGCCGCTTCGACGAGATCTTCTTCGTCGACCTGCCGACTCACGACGAGCGGCGGACGATCTTCGCGATCCACCTGGCGCGCCGCGGCCGGACCGTCGCCGACTTCGACGTCGACGCGCTGGCCACCGTCAGCCGCGGCTACTCGGGCGCCGAGATCGAGGCCGCGGTGATCGCCGGGCTGTTCCTCGCGTTCGAGCGCGGCAGCGAGCTGGTCACCGGCGACCTCATCCAGGCCTGCCACGAGACCGTGCCGCTGTCGGTGATCATGGAGGAGCGGATCGTCGAGCTGCGCGAGTGGGCGCGGCTGCGGACCCGCCGGGCCTCGACCGGCGAGTCGCTGGTGCTCGACGGCGGCCGACCCGACGCGCTGATCGCCGAGCGCCTGCGCCGCATCGCCGGCGACAACTGACCACGGTCGGGGCCGACGGCTCAGGGTCGGGTGAGCTTGTCCTGCCAGGTCGGGCCCGACGAGACGTACGCGACCGGCACGCCGAGGCCGTCGGTGGAGGCCAGCAACTCGATCAGCTCATCCGCCGAGGCCAGTTCGACGGTGGCACCGGGGCGGCAGGCCGCGAGCACGGTGGTGACGTCGGCGCCGCCGCGATGGACCGCATCGATCGCGAGCGCACCGTCGGCGGTGGTCCGCCAGGTGAACGCCGAGCTCCACCACGGCGCGGCCGGGCCCGGGTGGCGATACGACGTCACGACCCGCACCGGGCCGCGGTCCGTGAGGCGATCGACGCAGGTCAGCGCGAGCACGTCGGGCCGCGCGACCGCGACCGCGTGGCGAGCCAGCACGCGATCGAACGCGCCGACCCGGAAGCCGCCCTGCCACGGGTTCGCGCGATTGTGGGTCTCGGGCAGGCGCGCGGTCAGCGTCGCGTCCTCGGTCGGCAGCGGGCCGGGGCCGTGCCGGTGTGCATACGCGCGCAGCACGCCGATCCGGCGCGCGGGGATGCGGTGACCAGCGAGCAGCGCGTCGGCGAGGGCTGGCGTCGCCGGGGTCTTGGTGACGTACGGCGGGAAGCCGGCGTCCGGATCGAGCAGCACGCCCTGGGCGCCCTCGAGCACGCCCGGGCGATCGCCGCCGAGCAGCGCGGGCACGCGATCGTCGTCGGGCTGGAGCATCGCCGGGTACGCGCCGACGAAGCCATGCAGGATACGCACGAGGCGCTCGCCGTCGAGCTCGCGGCGGAAGTGAGCGAGCCGCTCACGCGCGCGGTCGGTGTCGGCGTGCGCGGTCAGCTCCTCGGCCCGGGCCAGGCGCACCGCGATCGCGTCGGCGAGGTGCCTGGCCAGGCGCGGCCGGTCGCGACAGTCGGCGAGGGTGAGCCCGACGCCGGCCGCGCGATCGCGGGCGGCCTCGCCGACGCCGAGCCCGACCGAGCCGTGGCGATCGTTGCCGCGGGCCAGCTCGGCGAGCTGCCCGAGCAGCTTGTGATACGGCAGGACCAGGCTGGCGCCCGGATCGATCGTCAGCCGGGTCAGCGCGTCGCCCACGCCGAGCTGACGCAGCGCCTCGGCCTCGGCCAGCAGGTTGACCGGCTCGATCAAGACGTCGCGGGTCAGGTGGGTGGCCACGCCGGCGACGAACGTGCCGGCGCCGAGCTGGCTGAAGCCGTGCCAGCGACCGTCGGGCAGGACGACGTGGTGGGTCGCCTGCGGCCCGCCGCCGAAGCGGATCACGCCGGCCGCGCCGCGCGCGCGCACCCGGTGATCGACGATCGTGCCCTTGCCCTCGTCGCCAAAGCCGAGGCCAACGACCAGCTCGCTCATCACGGGTGTGCGCGCAGCCAGGCCTCGACCTCGGCGAAGCTCGCGACCGCGCGCGTGAACGCCCGCTCGCTGAAGCATAGGCCGTCGCTGAGCATGAACGCGCGATAGCCGAGCCGGTGCATCAGCACCACGTCGCTGA
>JAYVSF010000535.1:0-7178 GCA_043775605.1 Myxococcales bacterium | reverse complement strand
CTGATCCGGATCGATCTCGAGATCGCGCCGTGGCGGCTCAGTCGCGCGGCGCGGCGGATCTGGCCGCTCGCGCTGGTGATCGGCGGCGGCATCGCGCCGGTCGGCACCGCCCGGGTGCCCGACGACGATCAGCTCGCCGACGCCTACTGGCGGACGATGGACCTCGGCCTGCGCTACCGCCTGCGGCTGATGCAGGGCCGGCTGGTGGTCGGCTTCGACGCCGGCTGGCTCCGCAACCTTTACCAGTTCCGGGCCCGCACCGACGTCCTGCTCGAGGCCAAGTTCCCCGACGTCGACTACGAGATGGTGCGGATCGGCGCGCGGGTCGAGGGCAACCGTGGGCCGCTCACCGGCTGGTTCGGGCTCGACAACCGGATCATCGTCGGCGACGGCAAGGTCGCCGATCGGTTCCAGACCGCGTCGACCAGCGGCTACGCGCTGCGGCTCGGCGTCCTCGGTCGGCTGTGGCACGACCGGATCGAGGTCGGCGGCGAGTACAACCTGCAGCGGGTCGGCTGGGAGCTCGAGCCGTTCCCGCCGCCCAACCCCAACGTGCCGAGCAAGTATCCGGCGACCGGCGCCACCGACACGTTCCACGGCCTGCGGCTGTGGGTCGGCAGCCACTACTGAGCCGATCGCCTGATCGCGGCAGGCGAGCGCTACCAGACCTCGCAGCGGTCGGTCGGCGCCATCGGCTGGCCGGGCGTGCAGCCGAAGGCCTCGGCGAACGCCGGCAGGTTGCGCAGGGCGCCGTCGACCCGCCAGCGCGACGGTGCGTGGAGGTCGAGCGTGAGCCGGCGCGCGGCCTCGTCGTCGCGGTCCTGGCCGCAGAAGATCTGGCCGACGCCGAGGAAGAACTGCTGGTCCTCGGTGAAGCCGTCGGCGGTGATCCGCTCGGGGGCGCTGGCCCGGAGCGCCCGGTAGGCCAGGAACGCGTGCTTGATCCCGCCGAGGTCGGCGAGGTTCTCACCGAGGGTGAGCTCGCCATCGACGAACGTGCCGGGCAGGACCTCGAAGGTCGAGTACTGGCGGGTCAGGCACCGGGCGCGGGCGTCGAACTGCTGCTGGTCGGCCGGCTGCCACCAGCGGTGGTAGGTGCCGTCGGCGTCGTACTGCGCGCCCTGGTCGTCGAAGCCGTGGATGAGCTCGTGGCCGATCACGACGCCGAGGCCGCCGAGGTTGGCGGGGACCGAGCGATCGGCGGCGAAGAACGGCGGCTGCAGGATGCCGGCCGCCAGGGTGGTGGTGTTGGCCGCCGCCAGGTAGCGGGCGTTGACGGCGAACGGCGCGATCGGCCACTCGCGGCGATCGAACGGCGTGCCGCCCCGGGCGAGCTGGCGCTGGCCCTCGAAGCGCGCGGCCGCGAGCTGGTTGGCGGCGAACTGCTCGCGGACGATCTCGAAGTCGTAGGTCCGCCAGGCCTCGGGGTAGCCGATCATCGACGTGATCCGGGCCAGCTTGGCGCGCGCGGCGTCCCGGGTCGCGGGCGTCATCCACGCCAGCGTGCCGAACTGGTGGTCCATCGCGGCGGTGAGCGCGGTGACCAGCGCCTGGGCCCGGGCCCGGGCGTCGGGCCCGACGTGACGGGCGACGAAGGGCTGGCCGAGCAGCTCGGGGACCGCGGCGGCGACCGCGGCCACGCACCGCTTCCAGCGCGCGGGTTGCTCGGCCACGCCGGTCACGGCCTGGGTCAGCGTGAACTGTTCGTCGTCGAACGGCCGGGGCAGGCCGATCGCGGTGGCGTCGAGGACCCGGGCGGTGAGGTAGGCCCGCCACGCGGTCGGCTTCAGCCGGGCGAGCAGCCCGGGCAGCGCCGCCAGGTACACCGGCGTCGTGACGCCGAGCTTGCCGGGGCGGGCGTTGCCGAGCGCGGCGAAGTAGCCGGCCCAGTCGACGCCGGCGGCGTCCCGGGCCAGGCCGGCGAGGTCGGTCGGGTGGTACATGCCGCGGACCAGGCGGCGCTCGACGCCGCTCTTGGTGACCCGGGCCAGCTCGGTCTCGAGGGCGATGACGTCGTCGGCCATGGCGGCGGCGGTCGCGGCCTTGCCGAGCAGGCCGAACAGCCGAGTGAGGTGCGCGCGGTACGCGGTGAGCTTGGGCGCGAAGCGGGCCTCGAGGTAGTAGGCGCGATCGGGCAGGCCGAGCCCGCCGGAGTCGATCGTGATCATCGACGTCGTCGCGTCGTCGAGATCGGCATCGAGCGACAGCGACCACCCGGCCCAGATCCGGTGGGCGTGCAGCAACGTGAGGGCCGCGAGCAGGGTCTTGCCGTCGGTGACCGAGCCGATCGCGGCGAGCAGCGGCTTGATGCCGTCGGTGCCGCGGGCGTCGATCGCCGCCTGGTCGTTGCACGAGGCGTAGTAGTCGCCGAGCGCCAGCATCGTCGGATCGTCGGAGGTGCCGGCCGCGGCCTCGTCGAGGATGGCCCGAAGCTGGGCCTCGGTGCGCTCGCCGAGCTCGGCGACGCGGCCGTAGCGCGCGCGGTCGGCGGGGATGGGGTGGGCGGTCAGCCAGCCGCCGCAGGCGAAGCGGTAGAAGTCGTCGCACGGGGCCACGCGGCGGTCGAGCGAGGTCGCCTCGAGCCCGACCTCGGCGAGGGTGGCGGTGCGGGTCGTCGTCGTCGTCGTCGTCGTCGTCGGCCCGCTCGCGGCCGGGCCGGTCGGCTTGCCGGTGGGGCCGCAGGCCAGGAGCAGCAGCGCGGTCGCCGTGGATGCAGTCGAGACGGCGACAGACACGCGAGCGCGACCTGGCATGGACGCGCACGGTACCATGGCGATCGCGGCGCCCTGTCGCACCGTCGAGGCGGGCGTGGTCGCGGTCGCGAGGTCAGTGCGTCCGACGATCGCCTATGACGATCGATCCGGGCGGCGGCACGAACGGCTCGCCGAGCGGCGGCGGCGTGGGCGAGGTCCAGCCCGGGCCGGTCGACGGCGACGGCGGCGGCAACGGGGGCGGATAGGTAGAGCCGGTCGGCGGCGGCGCCGGATAGCCCAGGTTGCTGCTGCCGCTGCCGTCGATCGTCCACGGCTGGTCGACCGCGGTGCGGGCGCGCAGGTCGTCGATCAGCCAGCCGATGCGGCGGGCGGTGCGGCGGTCGCGGCTGCCGTCGTTGGCCTGATCGATGCGATCGAGGCCGCGGGCCAGGTCCTCGCGCTGGGCCAGCGCGACCCGGAGCTGGGCCCGCAGGATCTGATTGTCGGACTGGAGCTGGTCGAGCAGCGAGCCGCTGCCTGGGCCGATCGGGCGGGCGCTGGCGCGGCCGGCGACCAGCGGCGCAGTGGCGATCATGGCGAGGGCGGCGGCGCAGGCGGGGAGCGCGATCCGGCGAAGCATGGCGGACTCCTGTCGGCGAGAACGGTCGTCGCTGAGACGGAGGCCGGGTGGCGCCGATTCAATCCCCTGCTGCGAGGTGTGCTAACCAGCAGATCGTGCGTCGGATCCACAAAGTCGCGCTGTGGAGCGCCGGCGGGATCGCGGGCTATCTGGTGCTGCTGGTGGTGGCGGGCTGGGTCGCCGGCGGGCTGGTGGCGCGCGACGTCCGCGGACGGCTGGCGGCCAGCCTCGACGCCGAGGCCGACGTCGGCAGCGCCTCGGTCGGCCTGATCCGCGGCCGGGCATCGCTACGCGACCTCGAGATCCGGCGCGAGCACGACGGCCGCCTGACCTTGACCGTCGACGCGCTCGCGCTCGACCTGGCGCCGCTGGGCGCGGTGCTCTGGGATCGCGAGCCGCGCTCGGTGGCGGTGACCGGCGGTCGGCTCGAGGTGTCGGGCCTCGGCGTGCTGCGGCTGCCGCCGCGGCCGAAGCACCCGCCGATCCGGATCGGCGGGCTGGGGCTCGACGACTGCGCGCTGGTCCTGATGGCCACTGGGTCGTGGCCGGGGCTGGCCCGGATCGAGCTGATCATCGAGCGGGCGCGCTCCGGCTCGACCGTGCTGCGGACCGCGCTGTCGTGGCTGTTCACGCTCGAGGAGCTGGTGGCGCGAGTCGAGCTGCCGGCCGGGGTCACGGTCCGGCTGGTCTACCGGGCGGGGGTGCTGTCGGCGGCCGGCGGTCCGTTCGGCGCGGTCCCGGTCATCATTCCGTTCACGATCCCGCCGGTCGACGACGCCGACGAGGTCGAGCAGCTCGCGGCCCTGGGCAAGCAGCTCGGCAAGCAGCTGGTGCTGGCCGAGGCCCGCCGCCTGCTCGCGCCCCTGGCGCCCCCGACCCCGTGATCGGGGCCGCGACCTGCGACGCGACCTGCGAGGCGCGGCGCACGATCGGCTGTCAGGGCCGGCGGCTTGTGGCCCGAGGCGATCGCGGCGAGGGTGAACCATGGCCACGGTGAACGGGTTGCGCGCGGTGATGATCGTCGGGGTGCTCGCGGTCGCGGCGGGGCCGGGCTCGGTCGCGCAGGCCGAGCCCGCCGGCGCGGTGGTGGTGCCGCTGTTCGGCGTCGGCGGGCGGCCGGCGTTCTGCGGGACCAACCAGAGCGGCGGTCGCGCCCAGCCCCAGGACGAGGGGGGCTACCGCATCGCCGGCCTCGCGCCCGGTCGCCACGTCATCCACCTCGAGCTCACCGACGAGCGGATCGACGTGCTGGTCACGGTCGCGGCCGGCGCCGACGTGGTGGTGCCGCCGGTGGTCGTGCGCGGCCCGTGTCGCGCGCTGTCCTTGCGGTCGCCGGTGATCGACGTCTTGCCGGCCGCCACGCTGCCGGGCTGGACCCTGCGCATCGGCCGCCGTTATCAGGCCAGCCCGGGGCTGACGCCGGCGACGTTCGAGCGCGAGCGCGGGTTGATGCGGCTCGGCGCCGCCCACTATCTCAAGCGGGGCGAGCGCGGCCCGGCCACCCGCAGCCTCTAGAGCGCCTTGGCGAGCGCTCGCTCGCCGAAGTCGGCGGCGGCGCGGCGGCGGTCGACCTTGCCGGTGGCGGTCAGCGGCAGGGCCGCGACCTCGATCAGGCGGCGCGGCCGGGCGTGATCGGGCAGGCGCGCGGCGGCGGCGGCGAGCGTCCGCGCGCGATCGAAGCCGGTCGACGTCACCACCGCGGCGACGACCAGTTGACCCCAGCGCGGGTCGGGCACGCCGAACACGCAGGCGCCGGCGACGCCGGGGCAGGTCAGGAGCATGGCCTCGACCGCGACCGGGTGGACGTTCTCGCCGCCTGTGACGATGACGTCGTCGACGCGACCGACGACGCGCAGCCAGCCGTCGGCGACGAAGCCGAGGTCGGCGGTGGTCAGCGGGCCGGCCGGCGGCGAGGGCTCGTCGAGGTACCCGGTCATGCGGGTCGGCGTGTCGACGACGATCGGTCCGGGTGCGTCGACCGTGCCGGCAATGAGGGTGACGCCCGGCAGCGCGCGGCCGACGGCGCCCGGCGGCACGGCGTCCGCGAGCGAGGCGGTCGCGACCTGTCCGAAGGTCTCGCTCATGCCGTAAGTGGTCAGCACCGGTACGCCGCGCGCGCGGGCCCGGGCCACCAGCTTCGGTGCGGCCGCGGCGCCGCCGACCAGTACCGCGCGCAGGGTCGGTGGTGGGCGCCAGGCCGGTAGGGCGAGCAGCGCGTCGAGCTGGGTCGGGACCAGCGACGCCAGGGTGACGCGGTGACGGTCGAGGGTGGCGGCGAGCCGCTCGGGATCGAGGCCGCTGGCGGTGACGACCAGCGGCCGGCGCGCGACCAGGCAGCGGATCACGATCGCCAGCCCGCCGACGTGGGCCAGCGGCAGGGCCAGGAGCCAGCGATCGTCCTCGCGCCAGCCGAGGTGCGCGGCGCTGAGGGCGGCGGCGGCGCGGGCCGCGCGACGCGACAGCACGACGCCCTTGGGTCGGCCGGTCGAGCCCGAGGTGAAGACGACGGCGAGCGTGTCGGTGGGGACGACCGCGGCGGCGAGGCGGGCGATCAGCGCGGCGCGCTCGGGCTCGGGGGCGCGGGCATGGATCAGCCCGAGCGGGGTGTGGCGCTCGAGCGCGGCCCAGATCGCGAGCAAGGTGGAGCGGCCGGGCGCGGCCAGCAGCGGCTGGGCGTGCAGGGCGCCATCGGCGGCCGGCGCCGGTGGCAGGTCGCCCATCGCGGCGGCGGCGCTGGCGACGTCGAGCACGCCGTCGTCGTCGATCAACGCCGGACGCGCGCCGTCGTCGGCTGCGGCTGCGGTGATCGACAGCGCGCGCGGGTCGTCGAACTCGTCGTCGGGATCCCGGGTCATGGCGGGAATCCGAGGCCGGGCCACGCAGCCGCGACCAGCCGACCGGGCCCGAGCTGGGCCGGGATCGCGCGCCAGGCCGACAGCGCGGCGTGGACGTCGACGCCGTGGGCACGCGGACCGCCGAGGGCGCGGGCCAGTTCGGCGAGGGCGGCGGTGGCGATGGGCCCCTCGAGGGCGTGGCTCACCACCGCATCGACGCCGTGGGCGCGGGCCCGGGCGGCGAGCGCGAGGCACGCGCCGAGCCCGCCGAGCACGGTCGGCTTGAGGACCAGCGCCGCGAGCGCCCCGCTGGCCAGCGCGCGCTCGAGCCAGGCCTCGCGATCGGCGCGGGTCAGGCTCTCGTCGAGGGCGAGGGCGCAGACCCGCGGCGCGCGCAGGGTCGGTGCGAGGTCGCGCGCCGGCTCCTCGACGTACTCGAGGCCGAGGTCGGCGACGGCGGCGAGCTGGCGATCGACGTCGGGGAGCGACCAGGCGCCGTTGACGTCGACGCGGAGGCGAGCAGCGGGTGCCGCACGCCGGACCGAGGCAGGATCCGAACCGGAGTCCGAATCCGAATCCGAATCCGGACCGGGACGCCACTTCAGCTTCAGGGTGTGGAAGCCGGCGGCCCAGGCCGCGCGGGCGCCGTCGACGTCGTCGACCACGCGCGACGCGGCGACCGACGTCGCGACCCCGCGGTCGTCGACGAGCAGCGCCGCGAGCGACACGCCGGCGAGTCGCGCCAGGAGATCGAGGACGGCGGTCTCGATCGCGAAGCGGGCCGACGGCTCGGCGACGTCGGCGACCAGCGCGGCGGCGGCGGCGGCGCGCGGACGGGTGGCATCGATCGTCCGCGGCAGCGAGCGCGCGAAGCGGTCGAGGGCGGCGGCGGCGCGGGCGCCACCGTCGTCGGCGCTGCCGGGGCCGACGCCGTGACCGGGCAGCGGCGAGGCCTCGCCCAGGCCGCGCACGCCATCGCCGTGCAACACCAGCACTGCCCCGGACCGCTCG
>JAYVSF010000534.1:0-4856 GCA_043775605.1 Myxococcales bacterium | reverse complement strand
CGCTACGACGAGAGCAAGCCCGAGGTCTGGAAGCTGCCGCTGCGCGATCACGTCGAGCCGACCCTGACCGTGACCGCGCCGCGCGCTGGCTACCTGGTGCCCGCGCCCTACGCCGACCGGATCCGGATGCTGCTCGCGATCCACCGGGTGACGACGGTGGCGCTGACCCGGGCCCTGACCGTCACCGGGCAGGTCTATCGCGCCGCCACGGTCGAGCCGGGCAAGCCGTTCGAGGGTCACAACCCGGTCAAGGTCCAAGGCGTGTGGACCGCCGAGACCGTCGACCTCGGGCCCGGCGCGCTGTGGGTGCCGATCGCGCAACCCGGCGCCCGCGTGATCCTCCAGCTGTTCGAGCCGAGCGGGCCCGACTCGCTGGTGCAGTGGGGCTTCTTCAACGCCTGGTTCGAACAGAAGGAGTACCTCGAGGCCTACGTCACCGAGGCGTTCGCGCGTGAGCTGCTGGCCCGCGATCCGGCGGTCAAGGTCGAGTTCGACGCCCGCCTGGCGAGCGACCCGGCGTTCGCCGGCGATCCCCACGCTCGCCTCGAGTTCTTCGCGCGCCGTCACCCGTCGTGGGACGCGCGCATGAACCGGGTGCCGATCGTCAAGCTCGACGAGGCGCCGGCCGCGCCCGGCGCGGCGCCCCTGAGCGTTCGTTGATGGCGTCGCGGGTGGCAGAGGTTGGCACCCCGGATCACGCGTTGTTCACGCGGACCCAACGGCGATGCTCCGCTCGCCGGCGCGAGAGTGTCCTCGTACTCGAGGCGCACAAACTCGTGCCCAGCGA
Organism: Myxococcales bacterium; assembly: GCA_043775605.1. GTDB lineage: Bacteria > Myxococcota_A > Polyangia > Haliangiales > Haliangiaceae > UBA2376. Next base: position 4,069 of record JAYVSF010000534.1, on the reverse strand, counting down.
AAGGAACCGACCATGAAGATCCACGGCAACGATCATGACGAACGGAAGCAGCGGGTGGTGGCGGGATGGCTCGTCGCCGCCGGGACCCTCACGCTCGCCCTCGGCGGCTGCGTCGAACCGACCCCGACGGTCGGGGCCACCGACCAGGAGGTCCGCGTCGACGACCTGCCCCAGCTCGAGCTGTCGGGCTGGTTCGCCGGCAACCGCGACCGCCTCAACCAGTTCATCGCCGAGCACGGCCGGCGCAGCGCGGGCTACGACCCGAGCCACAAGCCGGTCGCGACCTTCGACTGGGACAACACGATCACCAAGAACGACACCGGCGACCGGTTCACGTTCTACATGATCAACCACGACAAGATCCTGCAGCCGCCCGATGGCGACTGGGGCCACCTCAGCCCGCACCTGTCCGACGCCGGCCGGGCCGCGCTGCAGGCCGCGTGCGGCGCCCTCGCCGAGCCCGGCGAGCCGCTGCCGACCAGCAGCCACGTCGCGTGCGCCAACGAGATCTACAGCGCGTACCTGAACGCGAAGACGATGGCGGGGCTGCCGGCGTGGAAGTACGCCACGGTCACGCCCTACGCCGAGTACACCTACCTGCTCACCGCGCAGATCATGACCGGCTACAAGCCGCAGGAGCTCCGCGGGTTCGCGCGGGCCGCGATCGCCGAGGGCCTGGCCGCGCCGGTCGGGGCCACCACCACCGTCGGCAACTTCGTCGACAATGGCTGGATCCGGATCTACGACCAGATCCACGAGCTGATCTCGGTGCTGCAGGACAACGGCTTCGACGTCTGGATCGTGACCGCGTCGCCGCAGCTCGTGATCGACGCCGTCGCCGATGACCTGGTCGGGGTCCCGGCCAACCACGTCATCGGCATCCGCCAGGTCGTGGCCCACGGTCGGGTCACCGCTGACACCGAGGGCTGCGGGCCGTTCGCCGACGGCGCCAACACGATCATCACGTTCGACGAGGGCAAGCGCTGTTGGATCAACAAGGTGATCTTCGGGCAGCCGGCCGCGCACCAGCTCGAGGTCAACCCCGATCCGGCGCAGCGCCAGGTGTTCGCGGCCGGCGACTCCGACACCGACATCGCGTTCGTCAAGGACGCGACCGTGCTCAAGCTGGCGCTCGACCGGGCCAAGGTCCAGCTCATGTGCAACGCGCTCAGCAACTACCAGGACCACTGGCTGTTCCAGCCGATGTTCATCAACCCGCGCGCGCGCCGGACCACGGCCTACCCGTGTCGCACCACCCACGACGCCCGCGGCAACCTGATCGTCGACGAGGCCGGCCAGCCGATGGCCAACCAGTTCGAGCCGCTGTACTGAACGACCGGCTCAGAGGTGACTGATGCGGTTCGCGGGGCCGGGCGCGAGCTGTGACCTGGTGCGGAAAGTGCTCGACCAGCGCGTCGACATCGACGTCACCGCCCACGCGACTGGTGCCGCCGGTGAACGCGGGGAAGCCGTCGCCACCGTCGGCCAGGAAGTTGTTCATGGTGACGCGGTAGCTGGCCGCCAGATCGATCGCCGTCCCGTTGAGCATCATCGAGCCGGCGATGGTCAGCGGCTGCGGCCCGCTCGGCCCACCGTCATCGCCGCAGCCCCTCGGCGATCGCGGGGGCTCTGGCGCAGGGCCCGTGATTCAGTGGCCCCGGAGTTCGAGCTGCGCGCGTCCACCGCCCGGGAGATTCCCGTAGCGGAACTCGACCCGCTTGATCACGCGGTTGCCACCCGGCAGATCGATGTCGCGGCTCCACGAGCCCTGGCCGACGGTGAGCCGGGTGTCGGGCGAGAACGAGGTGCCGTCGCCGAACACCACCACGGCGTCGAACAGCTCGAGCGCCGAGTGCTCGGCCTTCAGCTTGATGGTCGTGAACCGGCCGTCGGCGCGGCCGACCTCGATGACGTCGCGATCGACGCCGCCCTGGATCCAGCGCTCGCCGAGCTTGTCCCAGCCGGTCATGGCCTCGACCCGGGCGTCGTGGACGCCGTCGTGGCGCTCGGCGCGCATGGTGGCGCGGCGGCCGCGGCCAGCGCAGGCGACGGTGAGGAGGATGGAGGCGAGGAGGACGGCGCGGGTGAGGTGCGTCATCGTCCTGATCGCACCCGCGCGCCCCGGCCGAGGCTATGGCCCGAGCGCGTCATCCGGAGGCGGGCAGCTCGACGAAGAAGCAGTTGCCGCGGCCGCCTGGCTCGACGCCGATCAGGCCGCCGTGGGCCTCGATCGCCAGCCGACAGAAGGTGAGCCCGAGGCCGTGCCCCGACCGCCCGGCGGCGCCGACCGCCGAACCGTGGCTCTCGAACGGACGGAACATGACCGCGGCGAGCTCGGGCGTGAGCGGCGGGCCGTGGTCGCGGATCTCGAGCCGGAGCACGCCGCTACCCAGCCGGCGCAGCACGACCTCGATCGCGCGGTCGGCCGGGCCGTGGACCATCGCGTTGACGATCAGGTTCTCGATCACCCGCTCGATGAGCTCGGGATCGACGTCGACCACCACCGGCGGCGGCGGCAGCTCGAGCTGGAGGCGCTGGCCGCGGGCCAGGCCGCGCCGGGCGAAGCGAGCGGCGATGGCGCCGACCAGGTGATCGAGGGCGACGTCGACCTTGCGCAGGCGCAGGCCGTGCAGGCCGTGCAGGCAGATGTCGAGGACGTCGTTGAGCATGCGGCGGACGCGCTCGGCCTCGTCCCGCAGCATCACCAGCGCGTGCCGCGACGGCTGGTCGGTGGGGCTCACGGTCAGCGCCAGCATCGCGATCGACGCCAAGGGGTTGCGCAGGTCGTGGACCAGCATCGCCGCGAACAGCTCCTTCTCCTGCTGCGCCGCCTGGCCGCGGGCGAGCGACTCCTCCATCAGGAGCAGTCGCCGGCGCAGCTCGAGCTCGGTCTCGACCTGGCGGGCCAGCGACTCGAGCACGTCGACCTCGGCCGCCGTCAGCGTGCGCGGGACTCGGTCGATGATGCACAGGGTGCCCAGCGCCTGGCCCTCGGGGGTGCGCAGCGGCACGCCGCAGTAGAACCGGATGCGGGGCTCGCCGGTGACCAGCGGGTTGCCCGCGAACCGCGGGTCCGTCGACGCGTCGGCGACGACGAAGGTCTGGCCAGCGCGGATCGCGTGGTCACAGAACGCGTACTCGCGCGGGGTCTCCTGGACGTCGAGCCCGACCCGCGCCTTGAACCACTGCCGGTGCTCGTCGATCAGCGACACCAGCGCGATCGGCGTGCCAAGAACCTTGCTGACGAGGTGCGTGATCTCGTCGAACACCCGCTCCGGTGCGGTGTCGAGCACGCGGTAGTCGGCCAGCGCGGCCAGGCGCCGGGCATCGTCGAACCTCACCAGCTCCCCCATGGCCCGATCATACTCCCGGCGGCCGTGGATCGATCGGCTTCGCGGTCAGGGCCGGGCCAGGACGCCGAGGCGGCGCAGGCGGAGCCGGGGCGGTGCGTCGGCGAGGTGCGCGTCATCGACCACGCCGGTGGCCCACGCCCGGTAGCCGGGGCCGGCGATCCGCGGGCGGGCCAGCGGACCGTCGAGCAGCAGCGGGCCATCGGCGGTGCGCAGCCACAGCGCGGCACCATGGCGCTCGATCACGCCGACCCACGGCCGGCCCTCGCCGGCGATGTCGTCGATGATCAGCAGGTCGGCGACCAGCCGGGCCTGCTGACCGTCGAGCCGGGCGAGCATGGCCGGGCCCTCGCCGGGCGCGATCGCGATCGAGCACGCGGTGAGCGGCGCGGGCGTCACGGTCGCCGCGATCGCCGCCGGCGGTGCGGGTCGGGTCGGCTCGCCGTCGGCGTGACCGCGCCCGAGCCCACCCAGGATCGCTGGCACCAGCAGCGCCGGCCCGAGCCAGGGGCGGTCAGTCGGTGGCCGGGATGTCGTCATCGTCATGGCCGGCGCCGGCATCGGCGCGGCTCGCGGCCTCGGTCAACTCGGCGAGGTGGCGGTTGAGCTCGATGACGACGTCGAGCTCGAGGTCGAGGAACTGGACCCCGACCCCGCCGAGCCCGGCGTGCTCGCCGGCGTGCTCGCCGGCGTCGGCCGAGCCATCGCCCACCATCCAG
>JAYVSF010000533.1:0-14421 GCA_043775605.1 Myxococcales bacterium | reverse complement strand
CGCGTCGTCGAGCTCGCGGTAGCGGACGACATACAGGATGGGCGCGAAGGTCTCGCGCAGCATCGGCCCGGCCTGGGCCGGCAGCTCGACCAGCGCCGGTCGACGATAGTGCCCGCCCGGCCCGACCGCGACCTCCTCGCCGCCGTGGATGGTCGCGCCCAGCGCGCGCGCCTCGGCCAGCGCCGTCGCCATCGCGTCGGCGGCCGCGCCGTTGATCAGCGGCCCGACGAGCGTGTCGGCCGCGCGCGGATCACCGACCTTGACCGAGGCGTAGGCCCGCACCAGCCGCGGCAGCAGCGCGTCGTGGATCTCGTCATGGACGAACAGCCGGCGCAGCGACGTGCAGCGCTGGCCGGCGGTGCCCATCGCCGCGAACGCGACCGCGCGCACCGTGAGCTCGAGATCGGCCGACGGGCAGACGATCGCGGCGTTGTTGCCGCCCAGCTCGAGCAGCGCCCGGCCGAACCGGCGCGCCAGCCGGACCCCGACGTCGCGACCCATCGCCGTCGAGCCGGTGGCCGACACCAGCGGCACCCGCGGATCGTCGACCAGCACCGCGCCGACCGCCGCGTCGCCGAGGACGACCTGGGCCAGCGCCGGCGGCGCGTCGCCGAACCGCGCGCACGCCCGCGCGAACAAGGCCTGGGTCGCCAAGGCAGTGAGCGGCGTCCGCTCCGACGGCTTCCACACCACCGGGTCGCCGCACACCAGGGCCAGCGCCGCGTTCCACGCCCACACCGCGACCGGGAAGTTGAACGCCGAGATCACGCCGACCGGCCCCAGCGGATGCCAGGTCTCCATCATCCGGTGCTCGCGCCGCTCGGTGGCGATGGTCAGCCCGCACAGCTGACGCGACAGCCCGACCGCGAAGTCGCAGATGTCGATCATCTCCTGGACCTCGCCCGCGCCCTCGGAGCCGATCTTGCCCGCCTCGAGCGTGACCAGGCGCGCGAGGTCGGCCTTGGCCATGCGCAGCTCCTCGCCGAACAGCCGCACCAGCTCGCCGCGCCGGGGCCCGGGGGTGGCGCGCCAGGCGTCGAACGCGCCGGTCGCGAGGCCGATCGCGTCGGCGACCGCGGCTGGCGTGGTCGTGGTCACCGCGCCGACGACCTCGCCGGTGATCGGGCTGTGCACGGCGAGGTCGCCGCCCTGGTACGCGGCCGGCGCCACGCCCAGGCGGTCGAGGAGCTGGTGGGTCGCGGTGGCGACGTCGTTCGTGCTCATGGAGGGCCAGCGGTACCGCCGGTGGCGCGCGGATTCAATCGGCGCGGGCCGCGCGTGATCGTCGATCCTTGGGCGAGGCCATCTGCTAGATTCCCGGCCTTACCGTCGTAGCTGCTGACCGTGACCGACGCCGAACCCGACGCCGAACCCGACGCCGAATCCGAGTCCGACACCGGATCCGGGCCCGAGCCCGCACCCGTGGCCGAGACCGAACCCGTCGCTGAGCCCGTCGCCGGTCCCCGGAAGCGGGTCGCGATCGCCAACCGCGCCGACGGTGGCCTCGTGTTCTGGATGGCCCGGCTGTACGCCTTCGCCATCCTGTGCGGCGTCGCGATCAGCGCGATGGCCAGCCTCTGGGTCTACCGCTACTTCTCCATCACCACCCCACCCGCGCCCGACCTCCGCTACTACGTCGCCTCGGCGCCCGCGGTCACCCGCATCTACGCCGCCGACGGCACCAAGCTCGGCGAGTTCGCCAAGGAGTGGCGCGAGCTGGTGCCGTTCGAGGAGATCCCGCAGCCGCTGATCGACGCCGTCATCGCGATCGAGGACCACGACTTCTGGAAGCACGGCGGCCTCTACTACAAGGGCATCGCCCGCGCGGCCTGGGCCAACCTCACCGCCGGCGACTTCGCCCAGGGCGGCTCGACCATCACCCAGCAGGTCGCCAAGCAGTTCCTGGTGTCCGACAAGTCGCTGGCCAGAAAGGCGCGCGAGGCGATCATGGCCCGCCGCCTCGAGGCCCGGTACTCGAAGAAGGCGATCCTCTCGCTCTACCTCAACCAGATCTACCTGGGCGCCGGCGCGTACGGGGTCGCCGCCGCGGCCCGACGCTACTTCCAGAAGGATCTCGACCAGCTCACGCTCGCCGAGATGGCGCTGATCGCCGGCCTGCCCAAGGCGCCGTCGGCGTTCTCGCCGATCACCCGGCCCGAGCGCGCGCTCGAGCGCCGCGACCTCGTCCTCGACGCGATGGTCCGCTGGGGCAAGCTGTCGGCCGAGGCCGCCGCGACCGCCAAGCAGGAGCCGCTCCAGCTCAAGGTCTACAAGGAGGTCTTCCCCGATCGCGAGCCGTACTTCGCCGAGCACGCCCGCCGCTACGTCAAGAACACCTACGGCGAGGACGCGCTCATGGCCGGCGGCCTGCGGGTCGAGACCACCGCCGAGCCCAGCTTCGAGGCCGGCGCCTACGACAACGTCGACTACGGCACCCGCAAGCAGGACAAGCGCCAGGGCTGGCGCGGCCCCGAGTGGTTCGTCGACGGCACCGCCAAGGACACGTTCATCGCCCGCCAGCGCGAGCGCTACGGCGTTGGCCCGCTCGAGCCCGGCCGGCGCTACCTCGCGGTCGTCGACGACGCCGGCTGCGACACGGCCCACGTCATCATCGGCGATCGCCGGCTCGAGCTGCCGTCGCGCAACCTCCGGTGGGCCGCGACCTGGAGCGCCACCAACTCCGAGAACGATCGCGAGATCAGCTGCGCGTCGCGGGCGATCAAGCGCGGCGACGTCGTCTGGGTCAGCCGCGAGATCCGGACCCACGGCCGCTACCGCGAGTTCTTCCTGCCCGACAAGGTCAACCCGGCCTGGCGCCCCGCCGACGACCAGCACGACTGGGACGACAAGCACCCCGACGTGGTCCAACTCGATCAGGTCCCGCACCCGCAGGGCGCGCTGTTCACCGCCGACCACCGCACCGGCTATGTGATGGCGATGGTCGGCGGCTACGACTACGCCCGCAGCGAGCTCAACCGCACCGTGCAGTCGTGCCGCCAGCCGGGCTCGACCTACAAGCCCATCTACTACTCGGCCGCGCTCGATCTCGGCTTCGGCTTCGACTCGATGTTCTACGACCGCCCGGTCGAGCTGGTCAACGAGGCCACCGGCGCGGCCTGGAACGTGGAGAACCTGGGCGGCACGATCGACAACGACGTCTCGCTCGAGTACGCGCTGGTGTTCTCGAAGAACATCCCGTCGGTCGCGATCTTCGGCGAGGTCGGCGCCAAGGCGGTCGAGGCCTGGGCCCGGCGGCTCGGCTTCACCTCCGAGATCATCGCCGACCGCGCGCTGGCCCTGGGCGCGTCGTGCACCTACCTCGACGAGCTGACCCGGGCGTTCGCGATCTTCGCCCGCAACGGCGCGTGGGTCGACTGGTCGTTCATCCGCCGCATCGTCGATCGCCGCGGCAACACCGTCGAGGATCACACGGTCGCGTCGGATCCAATGCTGACCGCCGGCGAGCGCCTCGACCGCCTGGCCGCCACCGCCGGCGACCGGCCGAAGCTGGCGATCCCGGCCCGCACCGCGTACCTGACGTCGAAGCTGCTGGCGCAGGAGGTCCGCTTCGGCTTCGCCAAGACCCTGCGCGCGACCCAGCTCGAGGCCGCCGGCAAGACCGGCACGTCGAGCGCGACCATGGACACCGCGTTCGTGGCCTACACCGCGCACCAGATCACGACCGCGTGGCTCGGCGACGACAAGCGCGAGCGCGAGCTCGGCAAGCAGGACGCCGCGTACATGACCGTGGTGCCGCTGTGGGCCCGCTACATGAACGAGGTCGCGGGCGGCTATCCCAACCTCGAGATCCCGTGGGTGGTGCCCGCCGGCGTCGATCCCAAGGATCGCGGCGATCACACCCGCGGCCGCAAGGGCGGCCAGATGTCGCTCGTCTACCGTCACGCCGAGAAGCCCGACGAGGGCGGCGACGGCACCGAGGGCGGCGACGGCGGCGACGGCGCGGCTCCGCCCGACGGCAAGCCGCCCGCCTAGGCGGCCCACGGCCTGCCACGCCCGACGGCGCCGGCCCGCGTAACCTGGGGGTCGGGCGAGGCGTCCAAGCCTCCGTGACCCAACCCCGCCTGCTGCTCGCTGCGCTGCTCCTCGCCGGCCCCGCGGTGGCGGTGGCCGCACCCGTGCGCGGCGTCGTGGTCGCCCCCGATGGTGCGCCGGTCGCCGGCGCCGAGGTCGTGGTCGGTGGCCGGAGCCTCGTCACCGGCGCCGACGGCCGCTTCGCCAGCGCCGACGGCCCCGACGCGATCGACGACGTGCTGGTGGTCGCCGACGGCTTCGAGCCGCTGCTCGGGCGGCTCACGCCGGGCCGCGAGCTGCGCCTGGTGTTGACCCCGGGCAGCAGCGTCACCGGGCTCGAGGTGGTCACCCTCGAGGGCCAGGCGCCGTTCGTCGAGTCGACGCCGGCCTACGATCTCGGGCCGGCGACGGTCGGCACCGTGGCTGGCGCCGGCAACGACGCCCTCAAGGCCCTGCAGAGCTTGCCGGGCGTGGCCCGGGTTCCGTTTGGGCTCGGTGGCCTGGTGCTGCGCGGCAAGAGCCCGCGCGATTCGAACGTGTTCCTCGACGGCGTCGAGGTGCCGCTGCTCTACCACTTCGGCGGCCTGGCCTCGTTCTTCCCGACCTCGATGATCGACAGCATGGAGCTGATGCCTGGCGGGTTCGGCGCGCGCTGGGGCCGGACCCAGGGCGGCGTGGTCGAGCTCCGATCGCGGGCGCCGCGCATCGACCGCTGGCGCGCAGGCGGCGAGATCAGCCTGATCGACAGCCAGGCCCGAGCCGAGGGCCCGCTGGCCGGTGGCGGCCTGTCCTTTGGCCTGCGCCGGTCGTACGTCGACGCGGTGCTGGCGGCGGCCGCGCCCGACCTGACCCTGGCGCCGCGTTACCTCGACGGCCAGCTCCGCTGGGAGCGCGGCGACGCGACCCGCCCGCGCGGTCGGGTGACGGCGCTGGTGTTCGGCTCCGACGATCTGCTGAGCTTCGCCACCGCCGGCGACACGCCGATGGACACCGGCACCGCGCTCGAGTACCGCTCGCGCTTCGTCCGCGCTGCGCTGACCTGGCGGCGCGAGGCGGGGCCGTGGATCGCGACCGTGACCCCGTCGGTGGGCGCCGACGAGGTGTCGATCCAGGTCGAGAGCAGCGGCACGACCCGACGCTCCGTGCCGGTGGCGCTGCGGGCCGAGCTCGAGAGGAAGTGGACCAACGGCCGGGTCGCCGGTGGCCTCGACAGCGTCGCCACCCGCTACAGCTACGACATCCTCAACCAACCGCCGCCGATGCCGGGCATGATCAAGTCCGACGAGCTGGTCGGCCGCACCGGCTACCGGTGGGCCACCGATCTTGGCGGGTGGGCCGAGGGCTTCTACCGGTTCGCCGACGGCGCGCTCGGGATCAAGCCCGGGCTGCGCCTCGACCACTTCGGCCTGTCTGACCAGTGGGTGCTCGATCCCCGGCTGACGGTCACCCACGAGCTGCCAGGCGGGGTGACCCTGGCCACCGCGGCCGGGCTCTACCACCAGCCGCCGGCGGCGGTCGACCTCGACCCAGCGTGGGGCAACCAGGACCTGCGCGCGTCGTCGAGCGTCCAGGCCTCGGTCGGGTTGACCGCACCGGTGCCGGGCGTGCCGTCGTCGACGGTGGCGGTGACCGCGTACTGGGACCGGTCGGACGACCTGCCGGTCGACGCGGTGTCGTCGGCGACGGCCCAGGCCCAGGGCGGGGCGCAGGGCGGTGGCGCCGCCTCGATCAGCCGCGAGCTCCTCGACGAGCAGTTCGGCTCGTACAGCTACCGCGAGAACACCGGCCGCGGCCGGGCCAGCGGCGTCGAGGTGCTCCTGCGCAAGCGGACCGGCCCGTGGACCGGCTGGATGTCCTACACCTACGGCCGGGCCGAGCGGCGCGGCGACCCACGCCTCGATCCTGCCTGGCGGCTGTACGTCCTCGACCAGCCGCACGTGCTGACCGCGCTGGCGACGGTGCCGCTCGGCGCCTGGCAGGTCGGCGCCCGGGTCCGGGTCGCGAGCGGCAACCCGATCACGCCGGTGGCCCGCGCGTACTACGACGCCGACCTGCAGGACTACCGGCCGGTCGACGGGCCGCTGCTGTCCCAGCGCCTGCCCGCGTTCGTGCAGCTCGACCTGCGCGTGGACCGGTCGTGGCAGCGGCCCTGGGGCACGCTCAAGCTGTTCCTCGACCTGCAGAACGCGACCAACCGGGTCAACCCCGAGGGCGTCTCGTACAACTACGACTACAGCCGGCGCGACTACACCCGCGGCCTGCCAGTGTTCCCCTCCCTCGGTGTGGAGTATCAGCCATGAACCGGACCCCTGGTGACGTGGGTCGCGGCCTCGCGGTCGCGCTTGCGGCGCTCGGTGCCGGTGCCCGTGCTCGCCACCGCCGTGGTCGCCGGCGTCCGCCTGGTCACCCGCAAGGACGTCGGCCTCGCCGCCGCCGCGCGCCGCGGCCCGGCTATCGCCGCGGTGACCCTCGAGGACACGCCGGCCGCGACCTTCACCCCCGGCGCCAGCCACCGGCTCACCGCCACCCCGGCCCGCGACCTGCTCGACCTGCGCTGCACCGCTGATGCCGCACCGGTCCCGGTGCTCGAGGGTGTCCAGTCCTACTTCTACGTTACCGCCGGCGCCCTGGCCGCGACCTCGGCCGCAGTCGCCTACCGGCCCGACGGCAGCGAGGCGGTGGGCTCGGTCGACTTCGTCGCGCCGAGCGACGTCGACCAGGTCCGGCTGTGGACCGTGATGATCGACGGCGACGGCGGCGCGGCGTGGACCGTGCGCACGCTCGACGCCCGCTGACCCCGAAGGCTTGCGTCCGCGCGCTCTCGGGGCAATCTCCCGGGATGTTGTCTCGTCCGTTCGCCGCCACCGCCCTCGCGATTGCCGCGCCGCTCTCGCTGTGCCTCCTCGGCTGCGACAGCAGCAAGCCCAAGGCCGCCGGACCGGCCGCGCCGACCGCCGTCCCGTCCGCACCCGCGCCGGCCGCCGGCACCGTCAAGGCCAAGGAGCTGATCGCCTCCGGCGCGCTGGTGATCGACGTCCGCGAGCAGCGCGAGTGGGACGAGGGCCACCTGGCCCCGGCCAAGCTCATCCCGCTCGGCACGATCGACCAGCGCTTCGACGAGATCGCGCAGGCCGCCGGCGGCCGGGACAGGCCGATCGTCGTCTACTGCAAGACCGGCGGCCGCGCCGGCCACGCCAAAGACGCGCTCGAGGCAGCCGGCTTCACCAACGTGGTCAACGGCGGCGGCTACCGCGCGCTGTCGACGCCCTGAAGGTGCGCGGGCCGGCGCCGGAGTGAGAGCCGCGTGAGATTCGAGCGGGCGGTCTCGAACCCATGATGTCTGGCTGAATGACTCAACCAGCGCACACAGACGTTCCGATCCGAGGCGACCGCCGCATTCTTCCCGGACTGCGCTACGCAACACCGGCGTGATCGCCCTCGCGTGATCACGCCACCTCGGCATGGTCGCGCGCGGCCAAGCCACCGGATCGTGGCGCGCGGCGACCGGCACACCGGTTGCTGTAGTGGTCCCGCAGGAGGACCCATGCGCTCGATCCCCGCCATCTGCTGCTCGCTCGCCGCCTTGCTCGCCGCCTGTGCCGATGACCCCGCCCCGGTCGGCGCCACCGAGCTCGGCCTGGGCACGACCTGCGTCGCCATCGTCGACGGCGTGGCCGGCGGAGTCGTCGCCGACACCTACGTCACGCCGCGCCGGCCCAATCGCAACTTCGACGGCTCGAACCTGCAGGTCGGCGCCGACGGACCGGCCGGGCGCGCGCTCACCCTGGTCCGCGCCAGCCTCGCACCGATCCCCGCGGCGGCCCGGATCGAGTCGGCCGACCTGAGCCTGTACCAGCTCACCCGCACGTTGCAGTGGACGCCGCTGAGCGTCCGCAAGATCACCGCGCCGTGGACGGAGACCGCGGTGACCTACACCAGCTTCGGCAACGCGTACGCCGGGGTCGCCGAGGCGACCGCCAACGCCGCCGGCCGCCAGGCCCGGACCCACTTCGACCTGACCGCGCTGACCCGGGGCTGGTACGCCGGTACCGTGGCCAACCATGGCGTCGCGGTGCTGGCCACCGCTGGCTCGGCCGGCTTCGCCGACGAGAGCTACGGCCCGCGCCGGCGCCCGACCTTGACCGTCTGCTACTCGACCTGCACCGACGGCGTCCACAACGGCGACGAGGCCGGCGTCGACTGCGGCGGCGCGCTGTGCGGCCCGTGCGTGCTCGACGTCGACGGCGACGGCTTCCCGGCGACCGTCGACTGCGACGATCACGCGCCCGCGGTCCACCCCGGCGCGGTCGAGGACTGCAACCTGGTCGACGACGACTGCGACGGCGTGGTCGATCAGGGCGATCCCGGCGGCGGCGCCGCCTGCGCCACTGGCAACGCGACCTGCTCTGCCGGCACCAGGCACTGCGTGGCCGGGACCCTGGTCTGCGACGCCGCCACCGGCGCGGTCGAGACCTGCGACGGCGTCGACAACGACTGCGACGGCGTGATCGACGACGGCAACCCCGGCGGCCTGGTCGACTGCTCGCACATCGTGTCGTTCAATCCCGCCGACCCGACCGAGATCGGCGGCTGGTTCTACGGCTACACGTCGTGCAGCGGCGGCGCGATCGCCTGCCTGCCGGTCGACACCATCGAGAGCTGCGACGGGATCGACAACGACCTCGACGGCCTCGTCGACGAGGACGCGGTGCAGTGCCGCGACGCCGACGGCGACGACAGCGGTGATCCGCGCGATCAGGTCCCCGGTTGCGTGCCGGTGCCCGGCTACGTCTTCGACTGCCACGACTGCAACGACGCCGACTTCGACGTCGGGACGTTCTCCGGCCGGCTGGTCTGTGACCCCGTCGCCGACCCGGCCGCCGACAGCAACTGCGACGGCAACCTCGACCGCAGCAACCGCAACTGCACCTGAGCCCGGCGGGTGTAGCATCGACCACGACGCTCGATGCTGGCCCGCCGTCACCTGCCACTGCTCGGCCTCGCGCTCGCTGCCGGCGCCTGCTCCGTCGGCCCGCAGGACGCGAGCCAGGACGCCGCGCCCGTGATCGACGCCGCCCCCGACGCCGTCGACGCGCCGCCACCGGGGCCGCTGGTGTTCGTGCTCGCCGGCGAGAGCAACTCCGGCGGGATCGCGCTCAACAGCGAGGCGACCGAGGCCGAGCTGGCGCCGCGCCCGTCGGTGCAGATCATGGATCTCTACAGCGGCGCGTTCGGCTTCGAGCCGCTCGACATCGGCTACAACAACGTCGTCGATCACGAGGGCCTCAGCAACAACACCACCTACGTGCCGTCGCTGCATGACATCCGCATCCACGGCATGGAGCTCGGCCTGGCCAACGCCGTCGAGGCCGGCGCCTTCGGCGTGACCTCGGTCTATCTGATCAAGACCGGCCAGGGCGGCTCGCGCATCGCGCAGTGGAACGTCGGCGGGACGTACTGGACCAAGTTCCTCCAGCGCACCGACGCCGCCAAGCTGGCGCTGCCCGCCACCGCGCGCTGGGTCATCTGGTACTCGCAGGGCATCAACGACGCGGTCGCCGGCGTGCCGATCGCCGCCTGGAAGGCCGCCACCGTCGCCCACATCGCCAAGCTGCGGGCCCAGCTCCCCGGCTGCCAGCTCATCTTCACCGAGTTCCAGTCGATGCCCGCCAACGCCGGCTACCCGGCGGTCAACGCCGCCATCCGCGAGCTGGTCGCCGCCGACCCCACGCTCGCCTCCGTCGACACCACCGGCGCCGCCACCGACGGCGCCAACCACTGGTCGTACGCCGGCTATCGCAACACCGTCGTGCCCGCGATGGTCGCGGCCACCCGCCTCTGACCCTGCAACCCCGTCCAGACCTGCGGTCTGGGCTCAGGCGGCGATCGCGGCGGCCGCGAGCACGGCCTCGATCTCGAGCGTGATCTCGATCTTGTCGCCGACCGCGACCCCGCCGGCCTCGAGCAGCGCGTTCCAGGTCAGCCCGTAGTCCTTGCGGCTGATCGTGGTCTTGGCCGAGAAGCCGGCGCGGGTGCCGCCCCACGGGTCCTTGACCTCGCCGCCGCGCTCGACCGCCAGCACCACCGACCGGGTGACGCCGTGGATGGTCAGGTCGCCGGTGACCTTCAGGTTCTCGTCGTCGACCTTCTCGACCTTGGTGCTGGCGAAGGTCAGCTTCGGGAACTTCTCGGCGTCGAAGAAGTCGGCCGACCGCAGGTGCTCGTCGCGCTTGAGCTCCTTGGTGTCGACGCTGGCCGCGTCGATCTCGACCGCGACCTTCGACTTCGCCAGATCGGCCTCGTCGATCTCGAGCGTGCCGCCCCAGGCCGTGAAGCGACCATGGACCTTCGAGATCATGAGGTGGCGGACGTGGAAGCCGACCGCCGAGTGCGAGAGGTCGAACGTGTAGGACTTGCGGTTCTGAGTCGTCATCTGAGCTCCCCGTGATTCCTGGTTTCGTTTGCTGGTGCGGCCATCTTGGGAACCCGACGGCGTCCCCACAAGCCGCCGCCCGGAGACAGACCGGTGTCACCGGGGAACAACCCCGCCCCACTCTCGCAGGCGGGATCGTCTCGCCACACGAACGGTATGTCCCGCGATCCGGTGGTGGCATGACGGAGCGGTGGCGGACGAGCTGGTGAACGACCTGTCGGGCAGCCGTCGGGCCGTGGACGTCGAGGGCGCCCCGGTCATCGTCCGCGGCTCGCTGTGGTGCTACCGGATCGTCGACGTCGCCGAGGCGATCGACCTCGAGACCGCGAGCAAGCTCTTGGCCACCGAGGCTGGCAAACAGCGCACGACCTTCGTGCGGCCGTTGCCGCGGCGCGACCGGCTGGCGCTGCGGCGGGCGATGCCCACGCTCGGCGTCGACCTCGCGCCGCAGACCATCGAGCTGGTCAAGATCGACCGCACGCTGACCGGCAAGGCCACCGCGCACCTGTACGAGCGCGGCACCATCGCGGTCGCCACCCGGCTGCCGCTGGCGAGCGGCACCGTGATGTCGGACCTGCCACGGGTCGTCCGCCACATCCTCGAGCGGATCGCCCCGGCGGTGTCGGCCGCCGTCACGGCGCGCCGGTCGACAGCTACACGGTCGTGTTCATCGAGGCGCTGGCCGGCACCACCAGCGCCGCCGACGTCCTGGCGTGGACCGGCCTGCCCAAGCTGATCCTCGGCGAGACCGGGCCCGAGCCGCTGCACCCGCGCCAGATCGCGGAGGTCCTCGACACCGCCGACGGCTACCAGTCCAGCGACCTGTTCGTCCTCGGTGATCGCTGCGCGCTGGTGGTCGAGCCCAGCGGCGATCCCGACCTGCCGCAGGTGCTCGAGTACGTCCGCGCCCAGCTGGTCGAGCTGGCGTACCTCGACGGGCGTCGATGAAGCTCCTGGGCGACGCCTACCTGACCCGGGTGGCGTGGGCCGCGTTCACGCGCTTCGGCTCGGCCGACCTCGAGGCGGCGATCGCCCACAAGCACGAGCTGGTCGCGGGCGTCCACGAAATGCTGCACGACGAGGCCGAGTCGGTGCTCGGCCTCACGCTCGAGCTGACCGTCATCGGCCTGATCGTCAGCGAGGTCGTCATGTCCCTGTTCTTCCATCCTTGATGGCGCCCGTCGACGTCGCCGCGGCGACGATCGCGAAGTCGCGCTTGACCTGCCAGGCCGACGCGAACGACGCGTAGGTGCCGCGCGCCAGCTCGGCGGCCGACGACCGCGGCCGGGCCGCCAGCGCCGCCCACAGATCGGCGCGATAGGACGGGCCCATGATCACCCGCTGGCGATAGGCCGCGTGCCGGCGGGCGAGCGCCTCCGGGCTCAGCACGTCCTCGGGGCGGTCGCGCAGCACGTTGGCCGGGACCCGCAGACACGTCCCGGCGAAACGCGCGTCCTCACCGTGCCGGCGGACCTGAAAGTCGGTGCCGGTGGTCAGGAGATCGACGCGGTCGCCGTCATGCAGCGCGGCCAGCCGCGCGTACCGGCGATCGTTGGCCTGCCAGGTCGCGAGCGCGCTCCACAGCGCCCGCACCCGCGGCGTCCCACGGTCACGGACCAGCTTCGTCAAGCGATCGACGTTGACCCGCGCGTGATGCACCCCGAACCACGTGACCAGCACCGCGAGCACCCGGAGGTCGCCCTGGTCGATGCCCTCGACCGACGCGAAGTAGAGCGTGTCCTCGACGTTCGCCTCGACGTCCGCGCGCGCGGCGAACCGCATCCCGATCGACACCATCGCCGCCGTCAGCTGTTCGGCCTCCGGCGCGGTCGTCGGCCCTGGCCTACGCGTGAACGCCATGACCCAACCTCCGTGCCAGGTCCGCGAGGGTCGACCGCACGTGCTCGGGCCACTCCGGGTTCGCGTCCTGATACTCGAGCCAGCCGACCAGCTCGTCGAGCTCCGCGGCGGTCGGCGCCAGCGCCATGCAGTCGGCGAGGTCGAGCGCGCGATCGCAGAGGGCGAACAGCTTCGAGCGAAGCAGGTCGGGGCGGCCAAGGCAACGAAGCCGTAGCGCGGCGCCGGCGAAGAGGGGATCCAGTCGGTCCTCCCAGCCGGGCGGCAGCACCCGCGCCAACGAGGCTGGTCCGTTGTTGAACCAGTCGTGTTCCAGTGCCTCGCCGCCGCTCGTGCGCTCGGCAGCAAAGTCGCGCGCCGCACGCGCGATGTCTGCCGGAATCTCGGGGTGCATGACGTCGCAATCGTCGGTTGCCCTGGAGATGATCCCGAGCAAGGCGAGGGCGGCGCCGCCGAGCACCACGGCGTCCATCCCCAGGCCGCGTTCGGCCAGGTAGCGGTCGAACGCTTCGATGGTCTCGCGTGGGTTCACAGGTATCATTATAACTGATACCTCGGCGATCTGCCAGCCCGACGGGCGCGCCTCATCTGCTTGCAGTTGCTAATGTTTTTACAGTCAGTCTTGACTGATTGTTTGGGGGGCGGTAAGCCTCGCGGGCGATGGAGGCATCGGCTCGGACCCCTCGGACTCAGGCGCAGCGGCGCGACGAGATGCGGCGCGTGCTGCTCGACGCGGCGGTCGACAGCCTGGTCGAGCACGGCTTCGCGGGCACCACCACGCTCGAGGTCCAGCGCCGGGCCGGCGTCTCGCGCGGTGCGCTCCTCCATCACTTCCCGTCCAAGGCCGAGCTGCTGGTCGCGACCATCGGCCACCTCACCGAGCTGCGCGCGCGGGAGATCAAGGCCCGCGCCACCGAGCTGCCCGACGGCCCGGCCCGCATCGACGCGGTGCTCGATCTGCTGTGGGAGTGCTTCGCCAGCCCGCTGTTCCAGGTGTCGATCGAGCTGCGCGCCGCGGCCCGCACCGAGCCCGAGCTGCGCCGGGTGCTGACCGTCGCCGAGCGCGGCGTGCGCGACGGCATCCTCCATCAGGCCAGCGCGCTGATGGGCAAGGACGTCGCGGCGGCGCCCGGCTTCGAGGTCGCGATCGATCTCACCTTGCACCTGATGATCGGCGCGGCCACGACCGCGCTGCTCCACGGCGAGGAGGCCCACATCGACCGCCTGATCGCCCGCTGGAAGGCCCTGTTTCCCACCGTCCTGTCCGCAACCCCGGACGGTCCCGCCACCCGCAACGACACGGAGAGCACCCGATGAGCAACGAGCTGAGGTTCGATGGCAAGGTCGCGATCGTCACCGGCGCCGGCGGCGGCCTCGGTCGATCGCACGCGCTGCTCCTGGCGTCGCGCGGCGCCCAGGTCGTGGTCAATGACCTCGGCGGCAGCTTCACCGGCGAGGGCAAGTCGTCGTCGGCCGCCGACAAAGTAGTGGACGAGATCGTGGCGGCCGGCGGGGTCGCGGTCGCCAACTACGACTCGGTCGAGGACGGCGACAAGATCGTCAAGACCGCGATCGACGCGTTCGGGCGGATCGACATCCTGATCAACAACGCCGGCATCCTGCGCGACGTGTCGTTCCCGAAGATGAGCCAGTCCGACTGGGATCTCATCTACAAGGTCCACGTCCTCGGCGCGTTCCGTTGCACCCACGCCGCGTGGCCGCACATGCGCGACCAGGGCTACGGCCGCGTGGTCATGACCGCGTCGGCCGCCGGCATCTACGGCAACTTCGGCCAGGCCAACTACTCGATGGCCAAGCTCGGCGTCGTCGGCTTCGCCAGCACGCTCGCGCTCGAGGGCAAGAAGCGCAACGTGCTGGTCAACACCATCGCGCCGATCGCCGGCTCGCGCATGACCGAGACCGTGCTGCCGCAGAATCTCATCGAGGCGCTCAAGCCCGAGTTCGTGTCGCCGCTGGTGGCCCGCCTGTGCCACGAGTCATCGCAGGAGACCGGCGGGCTGTTCGAGGTCGGCGGCGGCTTCATGGGCAAGCTGCGCTGGGAGCGGTCGAGCGGCAAGACCTTCCGGCTGGGCCGACCG
>JAYVSF010000532.1:0-2984 GCA_043775605.1 Myxococcales bacterium | reverse complement strand
TCGGGCGATCACACCCGGCCCGGCGGCGGCGGGCAAGGTCCTTGGCGAGCCCTGGCCAGCCTTGGCGAGCGATCAACGATGACGCTGGGCGTGCGGGGTCACGCGTGGAGGTTCGGCTCTGCCTTCCTCCGCTCGCGGTCCTGGCAGTGCGGTACCGGCTGCGAGATCCGGGCTAGCATCCCGCCGATGCTCGACGCTCGGCCCTGGGCTCGCGCGGTCGCCCTGCTCGCGGCGGCCGCGATCGGCTGTGGCCCCGCGACCCACGGCTCGGGCGCGACCCGGTCGACGCGGGCCGGCGTCGTCCGCGCGGTGACGCCGCTGCAGTTCGGGGCCGAGGCGAGGGACCCGACCCAGGCGCTGATCCTCGGCACGGATCCGCGCGGTGGCGGCACGACCGTCCGGCTCGCCGGCAGGCGCAACGCGGTCACCGTCGACGGCGAGGGGCCGATCGAGCTCACCACCGCGCCGGCGACCGACGGCCGGGTCGCGGTCGGCCTGTTCGCGGCCAGCGCGGGCGGGCTCGGTCCGTCGTGGCGCGCCGGGGTGTGGATGGCGGCCCAGGTCGCCAGCAGGATGCTCGACAAGGACGTCACCGACCTCGACTTCACCGCGCACGCCCGCGGCCACGTCGACGGCGTGGCGAGCTCGGCGCTGATGACCGCCGGCTTCCTGGCCGCGACGCTCGGGGTCGCGATCGATCCCGGCGCGACGGTGATCGGCTCGATCGCCCCCGACGGCACGATCGGTCCGGTCGACGAGCTGGCGCGTCAGCTCGACGCCGCGCTCGCCGCCGGCAAGCGGCGCATCGGCTATCCGGCCGGCACCGGCCACGCGACCGACCCGGTCACCGGCCAGCCGATCGATGTCGCGGCGCGCGCCCTCGCCGGCGGCGCGACCGCGGTCGAGATCGCCGACGTCGGCGAGGCGCTCGAGCTCCTGACCGGGGCCCGGCTGGCGCGGCCGTTGCCGGTCGACGAGGTCGACCTCGCGCTCGAGGACGCGGTGGTGGCCGAGCTGGGCGCGCGCTACGACACCTGGCACCAGCGGCTGGCCGCGGAGTGGACCCGTGTGCTCGTGCTGCGGGCATCGGGGCGGGTGCCGTCGCCGCTCGCCGACCTCGCCGCGCTGGCCGAGCGCGAACTCGCGCTGGCCGAGCGCCTGCACCAGCGCGGCCGGGCGGTCGCCGCCTACCGCGTCGTGGTCCAGGCCTGGATCGACGCCGCCGCGGCCACCGCAGGCAGCGCAGTGCTCGACGCCGTGCGCAGCGGCGACCTCGTGGCGGCCCGGGCCCGGCTCGATCAGCTCGCGGCGATGGGCGCCGGACCGGGCGCCAGCCTGCGCGCGATCGGCGCGGTCGTGCCCGCGAGCGTGGGCGCCAACCTGCGCATGTTGGCGGCGTTCGACGAGGCGATCGAGGGGTGGAGCTTCGGCCGGCTCGCCGAAGGCCAGCTCGCCGCCGCCCGCGCGATGCTCGAGCTGCTGGCCGGCACGGCCCCGGCCCACCTCGCCACCCGCGCCGCCGCCGACGAGCTCGCGACGATCGTGATCCCGGCGGCGCGCAGCGTGGCCCGCGCGGTGGCGGCCGACACCACCGCGGCCGAGGTGCTGGCGCTCGACGAGCTCGCCGCCGCGCCGACCCTCGCCTACCAGGGCTCGGTGCCCGCGGTCCGCCGGATGACGGGGTCGGTCGCGGCCGCGGCCAGCGCGCGGCTCGCCGCCCTCGACGCGGGGATCGTCGGCGCGCAGGCCCGCGTTCTCGACCTGCCGCTCGAGCTCGCGCGGATCCGCGTCGCGGTGGGCGAGCCCGACTACTTGATCGCGCTGCTGGCCAGCAACGTCGACGCCCGGCCCGACCTGCCCGCCGACCTCGACGAGACCTGGGGCGAGGACTCGATGACCTGGGCCCTGTTCCGGCTCGCGGCCCGCGACTCGTCCGGTTTCCGGACGTCGCTGCTGCTCGGCCGCGACGCTGCGCTGGCCGTCGAGCACGACCCGGCCACCGGCGAGCCGACCGTGATCGGTCAGCCCGCGGCGCTGGCCGCCATGCTCACCTCGGCCGAGCGCCGCGCGCGCGAGCAGGCCGGCGCCGCGCGGATCGCCACCGGCTCGATCCCGCTCCAGGTCCGGCTGCGCTACCAGCTCGCCCGCTCGCTCGCCGACGGCGATCTCGCCGAGCAGCTCGCCGCGCTCGCGTCGTACTGGGCCGCGTCGCGCTACGCCGATATCGCGGTGACGCTCGCCCGCAACCCGCGCTGACCGGCCCCGGTCCGGAGCCGGGCGAGGATCTTCGCGGTGGCCCGTGCCGTGTCAGTCCGTTGCGACCCCGGAGCCGGTCCCCCCGCCGTCGCCGCCGCCGCTGCGCTCGCGGCCGAGGCCGGCGGCGATGCGATCGAGGAGGCCGTTGACGAAGGCCGGCGAGTCGCTGGTGCCGAACCGCTTGGCCAGCTCGACCGCCTCGTTGATGACGACCCGGACCGGGGTCTCCGGGCTGGCCACCAGCTCGGCGACCGCGAGCCGCAGGATGTTGCGATCGACCCGGCCCATGCGCTCGAGCCGCCAGTTGCGCGACTGCGCGGAGATCCGCTCGTCGATCGCGGCGCCACCGTCGACCGCGGCCGAGGCCAGCCGCTGCGCCAGCGCGCGGCCGTCGTCGTCGATCTCGAGCTCGAAGTCGACCGGCCAGGCCGCGACCGCGCCGGCGACATCGGCGGCGCCGTCGCCGTCGGCCGCGTACAGGATCTGCAGCGCGAGGGCCCGGGCCTGACGCCGGCTGACGAGCGCGGTCATCCGGCCCCCAAAGTCTTCCACAGCTGGGCCATCTCGATCGCGGCCATCGCGGCGTCGAAGCCCTTGTTGCCGGCCTTGGTCCCGGCCCGCTCGAGCGCCTGCTCGATGCTGTCGGTGGTCAGCACGCCGAACACCACCGGTACGTCGGCGCTGGCCGCCGCCGCCGCCACGCCCTTGGCGCACTCGCCGGCGACGTA
>JAYVSF010000531.1:0-8835 GCA_043775605.1 Myxococcales bacterium | reverse complement strand
AGCGCCGCTCTGCCGTCGGCCCCTCTGGCTGACCCAGGCCAGCCAGCGAGTTTCAGCCATGCCGTCTCAGAAACCACATCCGCAACGTCGCCATCATCGCCCACGTCGACCACGGCAAGACCACCCTGGTCGACGGTCTCCTGCGCCAGGCCGGGACCTTCCGGCAAGGCGAGGTCGTCGCCGAGCGGTCGATGGACTCGAACGACCTCGAGCGCGAGCGCGGCATCACGATCCTGTCGAAGTGCACCTCGGTCACCTGGAAGGGCGTCCGCATCAACCTGGTCGACACCCCCGGCCACGCCGACTTCGGCGGTGAGGTCGAGCGCGTGCTCGGCATGGTCGACTCGGTGCTGCTGGTGGTCGACGCCTACGAGGGGCCGATGCCCCAGACCCGGTTCGTCACCTCCAAGGCCTTCGAGATGGGCCTGCGGCCTGTGGTCATCATCAACAAGATCGACCGGCCCAACGTCGAGCCCGAGAAGGTCATGGACCCGGTGTTCGACCTGTTCGACTCGCTGGGCGCCAGCGATCACCAGCTCGACTTCCCGGTGATCTACGCCTCGGGCCGCGAGGGCTTCGCGATCCGCAAGCTCACCGACGAGCGGGTCGACCTGGCCCCGCTGCTCGACATGATCATCGAGTGTGTGCCGCCGCCCGATGGCGATCCGGCGGCGCCGCTGTGCATGCAGGTCGCGACCCTCGACTACGACGACTACCTCGGCTTCATGGCGATCTGCCGGGTCCGGTCCGGCTCGACCAAGGTCGGCGACCGGGTCTTGCTCGCCCACCGCGACGGCAGCAAGGAGGAGTTCCGCATCCAGAAGGTGCTGGGCTTCCAGGGCCACAAGCGGTTCGAGCTGGCGGTGGCCCAGGCCGGCGACATCTGCGCGGTCACCGGCATGAACGAGCTCAACGTCGGCGAGACCATCACGTCGATCCTGAGCCCGACCATCCTGCCGCTGCTCAAGATCGACCCGCCGACGATCACCATGAACTTCAAGGTGAACGACGGCCCGTTCGCCGGTACCGAGGGCAAGTACGTGACCTCGCGCAACCTGCGCGAGCGGCTGATGCGCGAGATCAAGAGCAACGTCGCGCTGCGGGTCGAGGACACCAGCGACGCCGGCACGTTCAAGGTCTCGGGCCGCGGCGAGCTGCACCTGTCGGTGCTGATCGAGACGATGCGGCGCGAGGGCTACGAGATGTGCGTGTCGCAGCCGACGGTGATCACCCGGCTGGGCGAGCGCGGCGAGCTGATGGAACCGTACGAGCACGCGGTCATCGACCTCGACGATCGCTACACCGGCCCGGTGATCGAGGAGCTCGGCCGGCGCCTCGGCCAGATGAAGGAGATGCGGCCGAGCGGCCCGGGGCGGGTCCGCCTCGAGTACCGCATCCCGGCTCGCGGCCTGATCGGTTACCGCTCGCAGTTCCTGACCGACACCCGCGGCACCGGCGTGCTCTACACCCAGCTCGACGGCTACGACGTCTGGGGCGGCGCGGTCCGCAGCCGGGTCAACGGCGTGCTCATCGCCAGCGAGATCGGCGAGACCAACGCCTATGCCCTGTTCACGCTGCAGGAGCGCGGCATCATGTTCACCGGCGCCGGGGTCAAGGTCTATCACGGCATGATCGTCGGCATCCACGCCCGCGACAACGACCTCGTGGTGAACCCCAACAAGCGCAAGGCGCTCAACAACATCCGCACCACCGCGGCCGACGAGAAGCTGATCCTCGCCCCGCCCCGCCAGCTCACCCTCGAGTCGGCGCTCGAGTTCATCAACAACGACGAGCTGGTCGAGTTCACGCCGCAGTCGATCCGGCTGCGCAAGTCGGTCCTCGATCACAACGCCCGGAAGCGGTTCGAGAAGACCGCCGAGGCCGGCGTCGCCGACGACGACTGATCGGGATCAGCCGCCTTCGTCCGCGGGCGCGGCCTCGGGGAACAGCTCGGCGATCCGCGCCGCCCGCTCGTCGGGCGACAGGTGCCAGAGGTCGAACGTGGTCACCCACCACGGCAGCGGCGCCGGGATCATGGCGTCGTAGTCGATCCAGATGTGCCGGTCGTGGACGCAGTCGTAGGCCCGGCACGGCGCCGGCCGGTGCTCGTACGCGCCGCAGCGGCCGTCGCCCTGCAAGTGCTCGCACAGGCCGTGGTCGGCCTTGGGCAGCAGGTACGGCCGCTCGAGGTCCCAGCGCAGCTTGCCCTCGGCGAGGTCCTCGGCCGACAGCTCGACGTCGATCGCGCAGCAGCGCGCCTTGCAGACGTGCATCCGCACGGCGCAGCCGGGATCGGAGTTGGTCACCTTGCGCTTGTCCGGATACGTCGCGAGCCGGACCCGGGTGGCATCGCCGCGGGCGCGGTTGATCAGCGCGCGGTGGTCCGGCTCGAGGTAGCCGCGGTCGATCAGGATCTCGACCAGCCACTCGAGCCGACCGACCAGATCGCGGCTGAACGGCCGGCGTGCGACCTGCTCGGCCATCTCCTCGATCGCCTGGACCACCTCGGGGCGCACGCGATGGGTGCCGTCGTCGGTCATGGATCCCTCAGGGTGGGGGTGCAGGTGGGGGCACGGTGCCGAACCGGAGCGGGCCGCGGTCGGGACCGTCGGGCTCGACGTGGAGGCGGACCACCATCGAGTCGAACAGCCGGCACGGACCGTCGGGCTCGACCGCGAGGTGCGCCGTGGCGAGCCCGGCCGCGTCGACGATGACGTCTTGCCGCCAGCGCGCGAGGCACGCGATCGGCGTGGGCTGGTAGTCGCCGTCGAGCTGGAAGGTCGCGCGGGCGCCCGGCCGCAGCCCCGCCGCCTGCGCCATCACGCCGGCGTGCGAGAGGTCGCACACGCCGATCGCCTCGTCAGGTCGCACGCAGTGCAACTCGGTCGACGGCGGCGGAGGGGGCTTCGCGCCGTCGCTGCGCTGGCCGATCGCGCGCGGGTTGGACGCGGACGAACCACAGCCAACGACGAGCAACAGCGCAACTCCGGTGATCCGCGTGAGCATGGCGTCGTCGATCATCTTACCTGGCCCTGACCCGCGCGGCGCTGGGGTCGTGCCAGCGTGAGGCATGCGCCTTGGGTTGCTCGCCTTGATCTGCCTGACCGTCGCCGTCGACGCCGCCCGCGCCGACGACCACACGAGCGCACCCGCGGTCTGGCTGTGCGCGCCGCCGCAGTCCGGACCGTTCAACGAGTGCTGGAAGGGCAACTCGATGGACGAGGCCGAGGTCGCCCGCTGCAGCGCACGGCAGGCCACGCGCCGGCCGCGCCCGTCCCGCCTGCGCCTCGACGTTGGCCCGTGGATCGAGTTCCCGCCCAAGACCTGGCGCTGCGTCGCGCTGCCCGCCGATCGCGCGGTGCGCGTGACCATCGAGAACTTCGGCCGCAGCTACGCCTCGTGGCGCCAGCCGCCAGTCGCCACCTGCCGGTCCGGCGTCCTCGACATCGTCGGCCCCAACTTCTACGGCGCGATCTACGCCCGCTGCTCGCGCCGCGCCCACACCCACGACGAGCGCCTGCCAGCACCATAGCCGTCGCACCCGTGCGCTTCAACGCGGGGCACGCCGTGAGCCACCGCGCGCATGAGTGTCACACGCCACCCTCGAGCTGCTACGCGGCCGGACCGGGTACCTCGCGCAGGTCGATGGCGCCATGGCGTCGCCAGCCGACGGTGAGCAGCCAGGACTCGGCCGGGACCACGACCAGCGGCTGGTAGCCGCGGGGGAAGGCGAAAGGCGTGGCGTGGTCGCGCCAGCCGTCGAAGCAGAGGCCGCTCGCGTACGGATCCACCGGCGCGCGGCGCGGCGCAGCGCCCGCCTGGTCCTCGCGGTGGCGGCGCCAGTTGTTGAGGACGTAGGCCAGCGCGTGCCGGGCGCGGCGCGGGCTGTCGATGATCTCGGCGTGGTAGCGGTTGCTGAACACCTGGCCGCGCTGCGGACGGGCGGCGCGACGCTCGACGGTGATGGCGGCGTTGAGGCGCTTCGCCGCCGAGATCTGCAGGCCCTGCATCCCGCGCGCGAGGCAGCGCTCGTCGGCCGCTTCGATCAGCAAGTGAATGTGGTTGCGCTGGATGCTGAGGTGGACCACCCGGATGAGGCCGCGGCAGAGGACGGCGATCAGGGCGAGGCGAATGGCCTGGTACATCCTGGGCCGACGGAGCCGGCCGATGCGCGGGACCACCCGGATCACGACGTGAACGGGCTCGCGCGCAGTGACCGGTGGTCGCTTGCGCACCCGCCGATGCGGTGGCTGGCCCGGCCGCACGACCGCCTTTCGCCCCGCGCCCTTGCGCTTCCCGCCCCAGGTCTTGAACTCGAACGTCCCCTGCACCGACCTCATCTTGATTGCACCGATATCATGATTTCAGGCGCCGCGTCAACCACCATCTCGACCTCGCGGACCACCACCTTGCCGGTGACGACCTTCTCGTCGAAGCAGACGTTGGCGCCCACGGCCCCGACGTTCTTGCCCTTGGCCTGACCGCGGGCCTCGGGGTGGTCGTCGCAGACGTGGGCGAGCTGCAGGGTGGACAGGCTGTCCGCGCGGCCGACCTCGGCCGGCGACCTGTACTCGCGTCGCACGGACCCGTCGGGCTGGGTGTACGTGAACACCCCGGCGCGGGTCAGGGCCCCCTCGTAGACCACGCTGCCGTCGGCCCGCCGGACAGGCGGGCGTAGCTCGGTGCGGTCGAGACGGAAGGCCATGGGCACGACCACGCTAGGGGTGGGGTGTCAGGGCGCGCACTAAGCGGCTGGCATGTTCCGTGGTAACGTTCACCTCCGCCCATGGCTCTTCGCGCCCGCTACCACTACATCAAGGCCAACGCCTTCCGTGTCGTCCACGTCGATGGCGTGATCGGCGGCCCCACGCCGAGCGGCAACGTCCAGGTCTCGGTCTTCAGTGAGCGCGCCCCGCTGCCGACCCTTGCCGAGCACGAGGTCACCGACCTCGGAGACGGCGGGTTCAAGGTGGGAAGGCAGATCAGCAGCGAGGGCAAGGATGGGTTCGTCCGGGAGGTGGAGGTGGCGATGATGATGAACCTGACGATGACCAAGAGGCTCCACCGCTGGCTCGGCCAGCAGATCAAGCTGCTCGGCGAGGAGCCGATGCCTCTCGATGAACCGGCCCCAGAGGCTGACTCGACAGACGGCGCCGAACCACCCGAAGTCGTCCCCGCGAAGGGCCCGGCCAATGCTTGACCGCGTCATCAGCGCCGCGCTCGCCGGTGGCGTTGGCGCTTCGACCATGATCGCGACGCCCAGCGAGTGGCGCCTGCTGATGCCTCCGCGCGGTGAGTCTCCCGGAGGGACGCTGGCGCCGTCGCTTCGCGCGCACCTCACAGCAGACCGGCGACAGTTGGACGCAGTGATCGAACGCATCGCTGAGTTCGGCCGCCTCCCGGATGGCTTTACGAGCTACGGCTGCGAGAAGCCGTCGGCGGTCGCCGTGCAGTGCGCGACGATACTCGTTGAGGATGCTGAGCGGAGCGGCTATCTGCCCACCCACGTCACCCCAATGGCCGACGGCGGGATCGCGCTCCGATTCGTCGAGGGCGACCGCACCGTGCGATTCGACGTCTATAACGACGGAGGGATCGCGCTCATCAGCAAGGGATCCAGCGAGGAGGAGCCCACCTACTCGGATGTCGAGGTCCAGGCTGCGGCTCGGGCGGCTGTCCGCTTCCTGCGGCCCGGATGACGAGACTTCGGGAAGGTGAGCCTCCGTTCGCCGACGACGAGCTGCTCTACCGACGGCTGCGCGCCGAGTGGATCGACGCCGAGGGAAACCTGCTCGGTGAGGTTGGCGGGCCCTATCAGCCAGTGGAATTGCCTGCCCTGAGCGTCGATCGCCAGCGGTTCGCCGCGACGCCCGCGATCTCGTTGTCCCGCGCGACGCTGGGCGAAGTGGCAATCGCGGCGGTCTCGGTGGCGGATGTGCCCGAGGAGTTCCGGTACAACGACAAGGTCTACGAGGCCGTCGTCGCCTACGATCCGACGCCCACCAACGACGCCCACGCCGAGATCCGCGTCCGTTTGCAGGGTGCGACTGAGCCGTCGAAGCCCAAGAGCCCGGCCTTCAAGTCCCTCATCCGTGACCGGATCGCAGCTCGGATGCGCGTCGTGTACCGGCGCTGAAACGGCAGGACTGCGTCCACCGTTTCCAGACTTCGCTCCGCGGTGCTTGACCAGGGGCGCCGTTCGTCGGCGTTGCCGAGGTCGTCAGTCGTCGCTGACGACGTCGAGCGACGAGGAGTTCGAGTAGGCGACATCGAGCGCGTCGTAGAAGGCGCGGCCGTCGGCCGGTCGCACGCGCCCCGTCTCCGCGGTGAGGATGCCGCGTCGCTCGATTCGCGCTCGATAGACCTCGTCGGCGTACTCCGCGCGCACGATGTCGCCCGCCAGCGTGAAGGTCGCGAGGACCGTCCACTCCATCGTGCGGCGATCTAGCCGCTTCACGTGCTTCATGGCTTCCTCGATTGCAGGAGCCTGTTCGCGGTCGCACGCTCGGCGGCCGTGAGCTCGATCGGAGTCCTGATGAGCGCCATCTCCCACCGGTCCTTGTCCGCGTCGAAGTTGCCGCTCGATGCCAACAGCTGGGGAGCGCGCTTGAGGATGGCCACTCGATACACCGTGTGCCGAATCGACTCGTCGTCAAGCCCGGCTGCCAGTAGCGTGTCAACGAGGCCGCGTTCGTCGAGCCCTGCGACGAAGGCGGCGCGCTCTGAGGTCAGCGGCGTGGGGCCGATGGCGTCATGCAGGTGCCTCAGGCTCTCGGGGTAGTCGAACTGGTCGGCCTCGCTCGCGGGAAACGTCAGCCCATGGTCGATCAACACCGGCTTGCCGCCCTGCCAGATCACGTTGTCCTCGTGCCGGTCCCGGTTGCCGATCACGAAGTCATAGATCCGCATGCGCGCCAGGTCGTCGGGGTTGGGCGCCGAGGTCGGGGTAGCGTCCCCTTCCATCCAGGTTGCTATCGAGCCGTGCCTCCCGCCATGGATCCGAGTAGTGGCGATCGGCACCAGGTCGGGGACGCCCAGCTGCTCCGCCACGATGGAGGCGATCCGCTCTCGCGTAGGCTGCTCGCCTGGCGGGATCGTCGCCACCGGGCTCTTGGTCGGTGCCGGCTTCCAGATCGCGTCGCTCGCGGTGCCGTCGTCGTGGCGTAGCGTCGCCCGGTAGACTTCGCTGCCCTTCGTTGCCTTGACGAGGACCAGCTTCTCGAGGGTCGATGTCGCTAGTCTCCGCACATCTTCGCGGGCGCCATGGTCGTCGATGGCGGCCTGGCCCGCGGGTGGCACACGGCGCGGCGGCCCGCCGCCGGAGGGCGGACCTGACGGCGGTGGGCTCGGGGGCTGCCCACCGCCGGGTGGCGCTGGTGGCGCTGGTGGTGCCGGTGGCCCGGGAGGCGCTGCAGGCGGCACCGGCGTTGGTCCAGGCGGCGTTGCAGGTGGTGGCGGTGGCGGTAGTGGTGGTGGTGCCGGTGGCGCCTCGGGCGGCGGCGGTGCGCCACCCTGCCCGGCCATCTTCGTCGCGCGGGCCAGATCCCATGCCTCGCGCTCGGCGACCAGCTGGGCCTCGCGCCCAGCGCGAGCGGCAGCGTGCTCGACCGCGAGCTGGCGGTGCGCTTCCTCGGCCGCGCGGGTCAGTGCGGCGAGGTCGACCGGCGGCGCGACCGTGGCCGGCGCGACGCGCACGAGGTCAGCGCCCGCGGCCTCGCCCGGGTCGGGCAGATCGTCGAGAAGGTGGTCGAGCTTTGGCTCGGCGGAACAGCGGCAGCGGATCGGGACGCCGGGCAGTTCCTTCTCGCCGCTCTTGCCCTTCGGCGGGTCGTCGTAGCGGTAGGTCTTGCTGTCGCGGTCCCAGTGGCTCGGCGTCGCCTTCGGGTAGAGCCCGCCCGGGTTGCCTCGCACGCGCTCGTCGCCAACGGTGCGCCAGATGAACTCGGTCACGCCGAGGTCCTGCTGGCGCTTGGCGTTGACCTGGCCGTAGAGCTTGCCGACCTGGTCGACCGCGATCAGCTCGGCGCGGTCGGCGGCGACCACCATGTGCTGGTCGACCAGGTGTCGGTCACAGGGCGCGGTCCACGACGAGCGCCTGGCCGCACCGCTGGAGCCCGACCCTCCCCGACGACAGCACTCAGCGCGGGCGGCGGGCGCCGACGTCGGCGAGGGTGGCGGCGAGGTCGCGATCGGCGAGCACGGCGTCGACGGGGCGCGACCACGGGCGGCGCCAGTTGGGGCGCTCGTCGCTGGTGCCGGGCACGTTCTGCGGCCCCGGCTCGAGCCAGAGATCCTCGATGGTGACCAGGACGACGTGGGCAGGCGACGCAGCCAGCGCGCGGGTACACGCGGTCATGACCCGGGCGCACGCGGCGCTGTCGTCGATGCCACCGGCGGCGGCCGCCTGCGGTTCGCGGACCCGCGGTCCAGCACCGTGGTCGGCCGGCCAGTCGGCCCAGGTCACCAGCGCGGCCCGGGTGATGGCGCGCTCGGTGCGCTCGCGCGCGACCGCGACGTCGGTGATGAGGCCGAGGGCCCGGCGATCGTCGATGTCGGCGCCCCGCCACCAGCCGGCGAACGTGGCGGTGTCGTGGGTGTCGAGGCTGGCGACCTGCTCGGCGGTCGGCTTGGCCGGCGCCTCGCCGATCTTGGTCGGCATGTTGAACTCGCCGACGTGGAGGCCGGCCAGGCCGTGGCGCCGCATCATCGGCCGGACCTCGTCGGGCACGGTGCCCAGGTCCTCACCGACCAGCGCGCAGCGGTGGCGGTGGGACTCGACGGTCAGGATCGCGTACAGCTCCTCGGCCGGGTAGCGCAGGTACACGCCGTCCCTGG
>JAYVSF010000530.1:0-6738 GCA_043775605.1 Myxococcales bacterium | reverse complement strand
GCAGCTCTACTGGCGCGGCGAGAACTTCTGGAGCGGCGACGAGATCTGGGGCGTGCTGCCCGAGATGCAGACTGCGCTCAAGGAGACCGACAACGTCGCGTTCAAGCGCTACCTCGGCGACCGCACGCTCGCGCCCGAGGGCCGACGCTACTTCATCATCACCGAGGCCGGCCGCACCGGCAGCCTCAGCTCGGTGGTCCCGACCGAGACCGCGCGCCAGACCATCCAGGTCCTCGACACCACCAGCAACAAGTTCTCGCTGGCCGTCTTCCAGCTGTAACCCTTCGTGCAATCGACGTGGTCGTCGACGTGGACCTGGACGGCGACGGCGACGGCGACGGCGACGGCGACGGCGTTGACGATCACGTCAACGACCAAGTATCCGCGATACCTACACCGCGGGAACGAAACCGCGGCCCACGGGCGTTGTCCATTGGTCATGGACAGCGCACCCACGTCGGGTACCGGCGGTGTAAGGCCTAGATCGAGGCCCGCCGTGGTGCGTCGAATGGAGATGCTATGCTCGGCGCTCATGTCCACGGCGCCATGGACCCACCCGTGACCGACGCGAACAACGCCGCGGGTATGACCGCGATCGGCCAGCTCATCGGCCGCGGCCGGCGCCGGCTCCGCGCGCAGGGCGCGCTCGAGGGCGCGACCACCGCGTCGATCCTCGGCACCGCCACCGCGCTGACCACGGTCTTCCTGGTCCGGACCGAGCGCCTCGACGCCGGCGCCGGCGTCGGCCTGCTCCTGGCCTCGGCCGGCGTCCTCGGCGTCGGCGCGCTGCTCGGCGCACTCCGCCGGCTCGACGACGAGGCGGTCGCGCGCCGCATCGACCGCGCGTCAGGGCTGGCCGACCGCCTGTCGACCGCGGTCGCCTTCGCCCCCGAGCTGGCGCGCCCGGCCGCCGACGGCGCCGACCTCGACACGCGCGCCCTCATGCAGGCCGCGGTCGCCGACGCCGCCCGCGCCGTACCGAAGGCCGACGTGGTCGCCGCCACGCCGCTGCGCCAGCCCCGCGATCTGCGGGCCGCGGTCGGCTTCGCGGTGGTCGCCGCCGTCGCCGCCGGGCTCGGCATCGCGGTCCCGCCGCGCGACCCTCACCTGATCGGCGTCGAGCCCGGCCTCGGCCGCCACGGCGTCGAGGTCACGATCCACGGCGAGCGGCTGTGCGGCCCGCGCGCCGCCGCCGAGCGCGCCTGTCAGCTCGACGGCGCGATGGTCACGTTCGGCGACGTCGGGATCAGCGGCGGCATGCCGACCGGGGCGCTCGCGGTCTCGGCGCCGATCACCGCCTCGATCAGCCGCTGGACCGGCGAGGCCATCGCGGTCACGGTGCCCGACGCGGCGCCGATCGGGATGACGACCATCGTGGTGTGGGCCAAGGGCACGCGCTACGGCGCGCTGCCGTTCGAGGTCCTGTCCGATCGCGACGGCCGCAACTTCAGCGCCGACACCGTCGCCCTCGACGACGACGATCAGGCCTACCTGCGCGATCTGGTCGCCGACCTCAAGGCCGTCGCCAAGCGCGACAACGTCAAGGAGCTCGAGGACTACGCCGCCAAGATCGAGCAGCTCATCGATCAGGCCGACCGCGGCGAGCTGACCAAGGAGAAGATGCTCGCGGAGATGAAGAAGGCCGAGGACGCCCTCGCCGAGCAACACGAGCCGACCCCCGATCAGATCGACCAGGCCCTGACCGAGTCCGGCCAGGAGCTGGCCAAGAACCCGATCACCAAGGAGCTCGGGCAGGCCCTGCAGCAGCAGGATCTCGCGAAGGCCAAGGCCGAGCTCGAGAAGCTGGCCGAGAAGCTGGCGTCCGACGAGCTCACGCCCAAGCAGCAGGACGAGCTGGCCAAGACGCTCGAGAAGACCGCCGAGCAGTTCGAGCAGAAGCAGCAGGCCGATCAGAAGCAGCAGGACACCCGGCAGCAGCAGGCCGAGGACGAGGTCAAGCGGCTCGAGAAGGAGAAGGACCAGGCCAAGACCGACGAGGAGCGGCAGTCCGCCGAGCGCCGGCTCGACAAGAAGAAGCAGGAGCTCGCGCAGCTCGAGAAGAAGAAGGACGACCAGGAGCAGTCGGCCCAGCGCCGCAGCCTCGAGCGCCTGCACAAGGACATGGACAAGGCGGCCAAGGCGCTGCAGGAGAAGACCAAGCCGGACCCGGGGCAGGATCCGTCGCAGGACGGCCACCAGAAAGCGTCGCGCAGCCTCAAGGACGCCGCCGACGAGACCGGCAAGGTCGACAGCGACAAGCGCAAGCAGGCCGCCGAGAAGAAGGTCGCGTCGCAGATGGACGACCTGCGCGAGGCGATGCGGCGGGCCAAGCAGCGCGGCCAGCGTGGGCCCAAGAACCCGTTCGGCAACCAGGGCAATCAGGGCAAGCAGCAGGACTTCGAGAAGCGGGCCCAGGGCGGCCAGGGCCAGAAGGGCGCGTGGAAGCCCGGCCAGGCCGGCGCGCAGGGTCAGCCCGGTCCGGGTCAGCCGGGTGCCGGTCAGCCGGGCGGCAAGGGCGACCAGAACGGCGGCCAGGGCACCGACCCCGATCACCCGTCGGAGAACTACGGCGATGGCCACGATCCCAACCTGGTCGGCGACCCCACCGGCAAGAGCGGCGACACCAAGGATCAGGCGGTGTCTGGCGTCCACGGCAACAAGGGCCCGTCGCGGCGCGAGACCATCCTCGCCGCCGCCCAGAAGGGCTTCGCCTCGACCGCCTACAAGCAGGTCTTCACCGACTACAAGGACATCGTCGAAGAGGTCATGAAGTCGGAGAAGGTCCCGCCCAGCTACAAGTACTACGTGAAGAAGTACTTCACGAAGATCAAGCCGCACGCGATGGACTGACCCGATCAGCCTGGGCAAGGCTGCCCATGCTGTTGATCGATCGGTCGGCCCCGGCAGGATGCCGCGCCCGACCTCAAACGGAGAACCCGCCCGACCTCCGATCGGGACTCAGCCCAGGATGACCATGAACCAGCAGCCCGCCACCGCGCGAGACGTCGAGCAGAGCGTCGCCGCGTTCACCGCCGACCTCCTCCGCCTGCGCACCGAGATCGGCACGATGATCGTCGGCCAGGACGCCATCGTCGAGGGTGTGCTCACCTGCCTGCTCGGCGGCGGTCACGCGCTGCTCGAGGGCGTGCCCGGCCTGGGCAAGACCATGCTGGTCCGGACCCTGGCCGAGTGCCTGCACGCGACCTTCTCGCGCATCCAGTTCACCCCCGACCTGATGCCGGCCGACATCGTCGGCACTAACGTCATCGTCGACGACGGCGGCGGCAAGCGCTTCGACTTTCAGCGCGGCCCGATCTTCGCCAACATCGTCCTGGCCGACGAGATCAACCGGGCCACGCCCAAGACCCAGTCGGCGCTGCTCGAGGCGATGAGCGAGGGCTCGGTCACGGTCGCCAAGCAGACCCACAAGCTCGAGAAACCGTTCTTCGTGCTCGCCACCCAGAACCCGCTCGAGATGGAGGGCACCTATCCGTTGCCCGAGGCCCAGCTCGATCGCTTCTTCTTCAAGCTGGTGGTCGAGTTCCCCAACCGCGAGGACCTCCACACCATCCTCGATCGCACGACGTCGCTCGACAGCCCGAAGCCGCAGCCGGTGATGACCGGCGAGCGCGTGGTCGAGCTGCGCGAGCTGATCCGCAAGGTGCCGCTGACCCGCGCGATCCAGGACTACGCGGTGCGGGTGCTGCAGGCCACCCACCCCGAGACCCCGGGCGCGCCGGCCCAGAGCAAGAAGTACCTGCGCTACGGCGCGTCGCCGCGCGGCCTGCAGGCCATCATCCTCGCCGCCAAGATCCGGGCCCTCCTCGAGGGCCGCTACGCGGTCGCGATCGACGACATCCGGGTGGTCGCGCCGCCCGCGCTCCGCCACCGCCTCATCCTCAACTTCGAGGGCGAGGCCGAGGGCGTCAAGGCCGACGCCATCATCGCCGAGATCCTCAAGTCGACGCCCGAGTCGGTGTAGGCCGGCAGTGGCGTTCCTGGCCAAGAAGGCCGCGCCGCCCGCGACCACCGGCGCCGCCCGCGCCGCCGATCGCTCGGCCCTGTTCGACGACCGCTTCCTGCGCACGCTCGAGCACCTGCACCTGGTGTCGCGCAAGGTCTTCGCCGGCAACCTGCGCGCCGAGCGCCGGACCCGCAAGGTCGGCTCCGGCATCGAGTTCGCCGACCACCGGACCTACGCCCGCGGCGACGACTTCCGCTACATCGACTGGAACCTGTACGGCCGGCTCGATCGCCTGCTGCTGCGGCTGTTCGAGGAGGAGGAGGACCTCCACATCTACCTGCTGGTCGACTGCTCCGACTCGATGGCGATCGGCAACCCGCCGAAGCTGCACTATGCGATGAAGGTCGCGGCCGCGCTGTCGTACGTCGGCCTGGCCAACCTCGACCGGGTCTCGATCATGCCGTTCTCGAGCCGCCTCCACGGCCGGTTGGCGCCCACCCGCGGCAAGAACCGCATCTTCCGGGTGTTCGAGTTCCTGCGCGACGTCGAGATCGGCGGCGTCACCGACGTCGCCACCGCCGCCAAGATCTTCGTCGGCCAGAACAAGCGGCGCGGCCTGGCCGTGCTGATCAGCGACTTCTACGATCCCCGCGGCTTCGAGGAGGGGATCAACACGCTGCGCTACAACAAGTTCGAGCCGTTCGTACTCCAAGTCTACGACCAGAAGGAGGCCGCGCCCAACCTGCACGGCGACCTGGCGCTGGTCGACTGCGAGACCGGCGAGCTGCGCGAGGTCACGATCTCGAAGGCGCTGCTCGAGGCCTACGGCAAGGAGCACGAGCGCTACTGCAAGGAGCTCGAGGACTTCTGCACCAAGCGCGCGGTGCCGTTCTTTCGCACCCACACCGGCATCCCGTTCGACGACCTGGTGCTGCGCATCTTCCGCACCGGCGGCTTCCTCCGATGACCCTGGTTGGAGCACCGGGTTCATGACCTGGATGTCGACCTTGCCGGGGGCGACTGTGGCGTGGGCCGCCGCGATCGCCGCCGCCCTCACCGTCCTCGCGTACATCATCAAGACCCGGCGCCGCCGGTTCGAGGTCCCGTTCTCGAGCCTGTGGAAGCGGGTGCTCGAGCAGCGCGACGCCAACTCGCTGGTCCGGCAGCTCAAGCGCCTGCTGTCGCTGCTGCTGGCGCTGGCCATCCTCGGCCTGGTGTTCGTGGCCATGCTCGGCCCGACCCTCGGCCTGCGCGATCACCGGGCCCGGACCGTGGTCGTGCTGCTCGACACCTCGGCGTCGATGAAGACCACCGACGGCGATCCCGAGCGGCCCGGCCTGACCCGGATGGCGCGGGCCCGTGAGCGGGCCGAGGAGCTGATCGACTCGCTGGGCGGCGGCGACCTCGCGATGGTCATGCGGGTCGACGGTCAGGCCACGCCGCTGTCGCGGTTCGAGACTGACCACCCGATGCTGCGCCGGATCGTCGCCGGGGTCGAGGCCGCCGACACGCCGGCCGATCTGCCGCGCGCGCTGTCGGCCGCGGCCGATGCGCTGCGGGGTCGGCAGAAGCCGATGATCGTCGTGGTGTCCGACGGCGCGTATGCCGAGCAGGATCGCGACCTGGTCAACTGGGGCGACGGCGAGCGCGCGGACACGGCTCCGGCGGCCGGGTCCGCCGTGGGCCCGGCGCTGGCTGCGACCGCGCCGCCGCCGACCGACGACGACGCCGCCACCGCGGCCCGCAAGCAGAGCTTCGCCGAGGCCCAGCTCGCCACCGTCGATCTGTCCGGGATCGACGTCCACTACCTCGGCGTCGGCTCGCGCACCGACAACGTCGGCATCGTCGCCTTCAACGTGCGCCGCTACATCGCCAACAAGGCCGCGTACGAGGTCTTCATCGAGGTCCAGAACTTCGGCACCGAGCCGGCCCACCGCCAGCTCGCGCTCTACAACGGCGAGACCGCGATCGAGGTCAAGCCGATCGATCTCGCGCCCGGCCAGCGCCTGCGCGACATCGTCCGCGAGCTGCCCGGCGGCGACAGCCGGCTGCGGGCGTCGTTGCGCCCGGTGGCCGGGCCCGGCGGCTCCGATCCGTTCCCGCTCGACGACGAGGCCTGGGCGCTGTTGCCGGCGCGCAAGAAGCAGTCGGTGCTGCTGGTCACCAAGGACAACCTCTATCTCGAGGGCGCGATGCTGGTCTACGACAACATCGAGGTCTACAAGGCCACCCCCGAGGAGTACGACGCCGCGCCCGACCATGTGGTCGCCAACCGCGACACCGGCAAGCTCTACGACGCCGTGGTGTTCGACGATCACACGCCCGCGGTGCTGCCACCGCCGCCGGTCAACCTCATCTTCTTCCACCCGACCGGCCCCGGCAGCCCGATCGCGATCAAGGGCACCCTGCCCCGGCCGCGGATCACCGAGCTCGCCGACGATCACCCGGTCATGCGCTGGGTCCAGCTCGGCGACGCCAACTTCGACGCGTCGGACGTGTTCGCGCCCGACCGCAGCAAGGGCGAGCGCTGGCTGGCGCTGTCGGTCCGCGACCCCGTGATCGCCGCCCGCCGCGAGCCCGGCCGCAAGCTGGTCGCGTTCGGCTTCTCGCTGGCCGGCACCGATCTGGTGCTCCGGGTCGGCTTCCCGCTGGTGCTGGTCAACACCCTCGACTGGTTCGCCGGCGACGACGTCGCTCTCGCGACCACCTACACCACCGGCCACCGCCTGCGCCTGCCGCTCGACGGCATCACCGGCCTGCGCGAGGTCACCGTG
>JAYVSF010000529.1:0-9619 GCA_043775605.1 Myxococcales bacterium | reverse complement strand
CCGACGCCACCGTCGGTGGCCGCGCCCACCCGCGCGATCCCGACCGCGGTCGACGCCGCCGCGCTCCGGGCCGTGGCCAAGGCGCCGGCCGCGCGTTACCCCGACATGGCGAGCTTCGCCGCTGCGCTGCGCGCGCTGCTGGCGCCGGTCGCGCCGGTGATCGTCGCCCGCCGGTCGCGCTGGTGGCTGGCGGCGGTCACGGTGCCGCTGGCGATCGGCGCGGTCGGCGCGTGGTGGCTGACGCGCCGTGGTCGCGGTGACCCGCTGCCGGCACCGTCGCTCACCGCCAGTCGCCGGCTGACCCTCGACGCCGGTTGCGAGGACTACCCGCAGTTCACGCCCGACGGCACCCGGGTGATCTACGACGGCGTGATCGACGGCGACTACGAGGTGATGTCGATCGCGCTCGACGGCCGCGATCGCCGGCGGATCACCAGCGCGCCTGGCTGGGACTACGCCGCCGCCGTCGCGCCCGACGGCGCCCGGATCGCGTACGTCCACGAGGGCCCGGCCGGCCGGACCGCGATGCTGGCGCCGATCGACGGCCGCGCGCCGCCGCGCTCGCTCGGCCCGATCACCGGGCTGCCGGCCTGGACCGCCGACGGTGCGCTGCTGGTCAGCGACGCCACCGGCCAGATCCTGCGCTGGGACCTGAAGGCCGACCCCACCGCGCCGCCCCGCGCTACCGTGCTCGGTCGGGTGCCGACCGGCGCCCGCGCTTACCACCTGGCCGAGATCGCCGGCGACGGCGTCGCGATCCTGTGGTGGACCTCGAGCGACGCCGAGACCTCGGTGTTGGGCGAGCTCGATCGCGCCGGCCGGCTGCGGATCGTCGAGGAGGGCACGACCGAGGGCGAGGGTGCGCTGGCCCCAGCCGCGGGCGCCCACGCCTACTACGTCACCCGCAAGGCGGCGACCACCGGCAACGAGCTGTGGTGGCGGCGCTGGGGCAAGGAGGCGGCGGTGGTGGTGCCGGGTGGGCTGTCGCCGCGGGCCGGGATCTCGGTCGCGCGCGACGGCCAGCGGCTGGTGTTCTCGACCTGCATCGAGCGCCAGAGCCTGATCCGGCTGCGGCCCGACGGTTCGAGCGTGCCGCTGCCACACGGCGAGTGGCAGGACACCAGCCCGGCCCCGCTCGGCGCCGGCGCGGTGCTGTTCACCAGCGATCGCCAGGGCCAGGCCCAGGGCTGGCTGTGGGACCTGGCCTCGGGTCAGGCCCGTCCGATCACGCCGATCGGCAGCGCCAACGCCCGGCCGTCGTTCGCCGGCGATCGCATCGTCTACGCCGCCGCCGGTGGCAAGGGTGGCCTCGCGATCGTGCCGACCGCAGGCGGCCCGCCGGTGGCGGTGACCCGCGATCCGTCCGACTGCTCGCCGAGCTTCACCGCCGACGGGGGCGCGCTGGTGTTCGTGCGCACGCTGGCCGGTGGCCGCACCGTGCTGCACCGGCTCGCGCTCCCCGGCGGCGACCCGACGCCGCTGGTCGACGGCATCGATCCGACGACCTCGCCGATCGATCGCACGATCGTCTTCCTCGGCACCGCCGACGCCAGCGGCGCTCGCCCGGTGCTGATCACCGATCTCGATGGCGCGCCGCCGCAGCCGGTGCCCGGCCTCGAGCCCGCCGACTGGCACCTGCCGCGGTTCTCGGCCGACGGCAAGCGCCTGCTCCTGGTCCGCAGCTACCAGCAGGTCGTCGAGGCCACTCTCGATGGCAGCGCCCCACCGCGGATCTGGTGGAGCGGCACCCTCGACGGCATCCTGGCCGCCGACTGGGCGCCCGACGGCGACGGCGCGATCGCCGCCCGCGCCGCCTACGACGGCGACCTCTGGCTGGCCGAGGGCCACTTCCCCTGACCTGAGCGCGCACCGATGCGTGCGCCCGCGCTCGCCGGGCGTCCTCGCCCAGGTCAGTTCACTGGCTGGCAGAGTACAGGACGTTCTTGACCAGGCGGAGGACCAGCAGGACGATCACGGCGCCGACGAAGGCGACCGCGATCACGCCGGCGAGCCCGGCGAATGGCGCGTGCCAGCCGAGCCCGACGAAGGCCCAGCTGCCGACGAAGGCGCCGACGATGCCCAGGATGATGTCGCCGGTTACACCGAAGCCGGAGCCCTTCATCAACACCGACGCCAGCAGGCCCGCGACCAGTCCAACGATGAGCCAGGTGAGGAGGTCCATGACCCGAGCAAATGCAAGCCGCGGGCCGCGAGCAGGACCCGTCGCTGGCCCGGACCTGCACCGCCTACGATCAGCGGGCCGAGGTGACCTTCACCGGCATGATCTTCCTCGTCCCCTGACCGAGCTGGCCTCGCCTGATTTTGGCGTAGGATGCGCCCCCGGAGGATTGAGACGATGACGATCATGTACCTGACCGTTCTGTTCCTGCTGGCCGCGCTCGCGGTCAGCGGCGTCGCGCGCGTGCGCGGCCTCGAGTTCTCGCACGGCGGCAACCCCGTCGACGCGGCGGCGATCTTGCTGGTGACCGGGCTGGTGATCGACCTGATCGCGCAGGTCATCATCGGCAGCCAGGGCTGGTTGACGAACGAGGCCGGCTGGGCACGCAAGGCGCCCGGCTGGTGGCTGTGGAAGATCGGCCTCGGGACCCAGGGCCTCGCCGTCCTCTTCCTCGTGCTCGGCATCTGGCGGCTGTTCGCCGCCGTCGGCCAGCTCCAGCCGGCCGGCAAGCCGCGCGCGAGTCGCCCGGCGCCCGCGCCCGTCGCCGACGACGCCGAGTAGCCCGTCACTTCACGACGACGCCGGCCTGCCAGAGCATGAAGGTCTGGACGTGGGCCAGCTCGCCGATGCGATCGTCGAGCGAGGTGCCGGCGCCGTGGCCGGAGTTGGCGCTGGTGCGGAGCAGGATCGGCGCGGACCCCTCCTGCGCCTCCTGCAGGGCCGCGACCATCTTGCGCGAGTGCCAGGGCGCGACCCGCGGGTCGTTGGCGCCGGTGGTCATCAGCACCGCCGGGTAGCGCGTGCCCTTCACGACGTGGTGGTACGGCGAGTACGCGTACAGCGCGTCGAACTGGGCCCGATCCTTCACCGTGCCGAACTCCGTGACGTTGAACTGACCGTTGGCGGTGAGCTCGACTCGCAGCATGTCGTAGATGCCGACCTCCGACACGACCGCACGGACCAGGCCGGGGTGCTGGGTGAGGAGCGCGCCCATCAGCAGCCCGCCGTTCGACCCGCCGACGATGATCGTGCGGTCGGCGCTGGTGTAGTGCTGGGCGGCGGCGTACTCGATCGCCGCGGCGAAGTCGTCGAAGACGTTCTGCTTGTGGGTCAGCGCGCCGGCCTGGTGCCAGGCCTCGCCGAACTCGCCGCCGCCGCGCAGGTTGACGTCGATCCAGCACACGCCGCGCGACAGCAGCGGCAGGTTGCCGCCGGCGTAGCTCGGCTCGGTGCTGATGCCGTAGCCGCCGTAACCGTAGATCATGCACGGGGTCGTGCCGTCCTGGGCCGCGCCGGTCCGCCACACGATGTTGAGCGGGACCTTGGTGCCGTCTCTCGACGTCGCCAGCTCGCGCCGCACCTCCCAGCCGTCGAGCGAGCCGGGCGGCTTCGGCGAGATCGCGTCGATCGCGGTCAGCGTGCCCTTGGCCGGCGCGAACCGGTACCAGGTCGGCGGGGTCACGTACGACTGGGCCCAGATCATGAGGTCGCCGCCGAGCTGGGCCGGCGACACGCTGATGCTGGCGATCGGCGGCAGCCCGGCGATCGGCAGCGGCTTGCCGGTCAGGTCGAAGCTGCGGGCGGCGTTGGGCCCGCCCTGCTGGACCACGACGTACAGGCGATCCTTGGTCACGACCAGGCTGCCGTCGTCGCCGAACGAGGTGGCGATGGTGTCGTCGCCCTCGGGCACGATCACCTTGGCGGACTTGACCGCGGTGGCCTTGGCCGGCCAGCGCAGGAGCTGGCCCCGCGGCGCGTCCTTGATCTGCACCGCGAACAGATCGCCGCCGGTGCCGAGGCTCATCGCGGTGACGCCGTCGCCCCAGTCGGTGAGCTGCTTCCAGCCGCCGCGCGGCGCCCGCAGGTAGTGACGGAACGTCCCGCCGTCACCGTTCTGGACCGTCGCCAGCACCCGGCCCTTGCCGTCGCTGGCGAGCTGGATCTCGGCGATCTTGGGCAGGTCACGGCCCAGCTCGTAGCGGTCGCTGGCCGCCGGCTTGCCGACGGTGTGCGACCAGACCTGCATCCAGAAGTCGCGCTCGTCGTCGGGCTTCTCGCCGGCCGCGGGATAGCGGGTGTAGAAGAGGGTCTTGCCATCGGCGCTCCACGCGACGTCGCCGCCGCCGGTGCCGCGCTGGACGTTGGCGATCGGCGGCTCGAGGTCGGCGCCGTCGAGGCCGAGGATGTGCAGCGTCCCCGACTCGCTGCCGCCCTCGCTGATCGACACCGCCAGCTTCTTGCCGTCGGGCGCTGGCACGAACCAGTCGATCGTCCGGTGGGCGTCGCCGCCGGCGGTGGGATCGAGGATGACTCGGGCGTCGGCCGCGGCCTCGGGCGAGGTCATCATGACCAGGCTGCGCTGCTGCTCGGTCGGCAGCCGCCGGGTCGCGAACAGCGAGCCGCCCGCGCTGACGAACCCGCCGTAGCGGGTCAGCGGCGCGGTCTGGTAGGCGCGGACCTCGCCCTCGATCGTGGCGAGGCCGGGCAGCGCGTCGAGCACGCCCC
Source organism: Myxococcales bacterium (assembly GCA_043775605.1). Taxonomy (GTDB): domain Bacteria; phylum Myxococcota_A; class Polyangia; order Haliangiales; family Haliangiaceae; genus UBA2376. Next base: position 4,935 of record JAYVSF010000529.1, on the reverse strand, counting down.
GCGACCACCGGTCCTCGGCGTCGCTCCAGGCCTTGACCTCGTCGTCGTCGTGCTCGAGCCAGCGGTAGCGATCGACGACGTCGATGCCGAAGTAGGTGTCGGTCACCGGGCGAACCGCGGCGATCGGCGGCACCGGCGGCAACGCCGAGGCCGAGGCGCCCGCGGTCTTCGGCGGCGGCGGCGGGGGTGCTGGTACCGGGTCGGCCGGCGGGCTGGGGGCGGCCGGGGCGGGCGCCGGGCCGGGCCCGTGGCCGCAGGCGAGGGTGCCGGTCGAGGCGAGGGCGCCGACCGAGGCGAGAGCGACGAGCGAGCTGCGCATACCCGGCGTTGTATCGCGCGGCGCGCCCGGCGTGCGGAATGCGACGCGGCGATGGGCCGAGCCGACGCCACCCATTGTCGGTGATCGCGACATCACGAACCGTGGCTCGGCACCGAGGAAGTTAGCTGGTAAGCTCCGCGTACCAGGAGCACCAAGGGGGAACCGTGGCGAACGACTACACCGAAGCCAGAGCGAGCGCGGACGAGAGCGGGGTTGGCAGGGACGCCGAGGACGCAGGTCGCAAGACTCGCAGCGAACGGCTGCCGGTCCAGCCCAAGGCCACGGGCACCGGCGGCGCGTCGCCGTCGTCGTCGTGGGCCACGACCGCGGCCGCGACCTCGACCGGCGAGGATCCGTTCGCCCTGCACCTCGACGGCGGCTCGCCGCTGGCCGAGGCCGGCAAGGCCAAGGCGCTCGAGTCGAGCAGCTCGCCCAAGGTCAAGATCTCGATGGCGCAGGTCGAGCCCGGGGGCGGCAGCCACGACCCGCTGGTCGCCAAGCAGAAGGAGACCCTGAGCCGGATGCAACCGGCCGGGCCCAACGCGACGGCGATCCACGGCGGCGCCTGGGGCGTGTGCGACACCGAGACCGTCGCGCCGACGCTCAAGCTCAAGAACGACGGCACCGACTGGAAGGTCGATACCGTCGACTTCCTCGGCAACTACTCGAAGATCGTGACGCTGGTGGCCGGGGTCAAGGAGGTCGGCGGGCCGGGCACGGACACCACCAAGGAGAACTACAAAAAGCAGATGGGCGACCTCCGCTTCATCGCCGACGACTACAAGGGGACCCGGCCGCCCGGCAAGAGCGAGTGGTACATGCTCAAGGCGGTCGCGGACCACGAGTCGGTCCATGAGAGCCGGCTGCTGCCGGCGCTGACCGCGGTGGCCGCGACCCTGGCCGGCAAGTTCACGCCGCTCAAGACCCCGAGCAAGGACGTCGACGAGCCCAAGGCGCTGCAGACGATCAAGGGCAAGGGCGAGTACGCGACCGCGGTGTCGGAGCTGCGCGACATCTGGGACGCCAAGTACGTCCAGCTGATCGGCGGCGATCACGCGGTGCTGACCCCGGCCGCCGAGCACGCGGTGGTCGATCCGATGATCGCCAAGATCGAGCGGTGGGCGAAGACCGAGGGCCCGGAGAAGTCGCTCGGCAACCAGCTCGGCTACGCGGTGAGCGACGTCATCGACGCCGTCGGCTCCGCGATCAGCTCGGTGGGCTCGTTCCTCGGCTTCAAGGAGGCCAAGCACAAGGACGATGGCGATTCGGCGCCGACGGCCACGGTGTCGATGGCGCGGGTCGAGCCGAGCAGCGCGGTCGCGGATCCAGCGGTCGCCAAGCAGAAGGAGACCTTGAGCCGGATGCAGCCAGCGGGGCCCAACGCGACGTCGATCCACAGTGGCTGGGGCGTGTGCGACACCGAGACGGTCGATCCGACGCTCAAGCTCAAGAACGACGGCACGAACTGGGTCGTCGACGCGGTCGACTTCCACGGCAACTATTCGAAGATCGTCACGCTGGTCGCCGGCGTGAAGGAGGTCGGTGGACCGGGCGTCGACACCACCGCGACCAACTACAAGAAGCAGATGGCTGACCTGAAGTTCATCGCCGACGACTACAAGGGCACCGGCCCGGGGACTCCCGACGAGTGGTACATGTGGCAGGCGGTCGACGACCACGAGGCGGTGCACGAGAGTCGGCTCTTGCCGGCGCTGACCCAGGTCGCCGCCACGCTCGCGTCCAAGTTCACGCCGCTCAAGGTGCCGGTCAAGGACACCGACGAGAACGCCGCCCGCAGCGCGATCAAGGGCAAGGGCGAGTACGCCACCGCGGTCGCGCAGCTCCGCGACGTCTGGGACGCCAAGTACGTGCAGCTGATCGGCGGCGATCACGCGGTGCTGGCCCCGGCCGCCGAGCACAAGGTCGTCGACCCGATGATGGCCAAGATCGACACGTGGGCCAAGACCGAGGGTCCGGACAAGCCGCCGGAGGTCAAGAAGACCACCACCGACGGCGCGCCGCAGGGCGGGATTACGGGCGGGCCGACCGCACCGACCACCGGTGGGGCGACCGTACCCACGCAGAGCGACACCGGCTCGACCCCGACGGAGGTCAAGAAGCCGCAACGCGGCGGCGCCGCCAGTCCCAAGAACAAGGCCGACGTCGAGGACGACGCGCCCGGCAAGGCGCGCCCTTGAGCTGGCCGTCTGGCCGCCGGATCGTCGGTGCCGTCGTCGTCGCGGCCTCGCTCGTGGCCGCGCCGGCGTGCAATGATCGCAAGTCCCCATCGGCCAAGGAGCCCGCAGCCACCATGCAGACAGTCATCTTCCAGCCGCTCGGTGACGATCGGATCCCCGCGGTCCTGGCCGGGCTCGAGTTCTCGCTGTCGGTGAAGCCCAGCCAGGCCGCCAGCCGTGGCCTGGAGTTCACGATCAGCGCGTACAACCGCAACACCGACGCGATCACGCTGCACAACCCCTACGACGTCCTCACCTACCAGCTCGGCAACAGCGCCGGCTGGCCGATCGGGCCGCGCGCCCCGGGCTCGCGGATCAAGGTCGGCCGCTACATCGATCGCACCGGCTACCTGCGGGTCCGGGCCATCCGGATCGACGGGACGGTGGCCGACCTCGACGCCGAGCTCGAGGCCAACGCGCTCACCGTCAAGGCTGGCAGCACCTACGCGTGGGACGTCGCGATCGACAAGGTCAATCCGCCCGAGAACCAACCCGACGGACCCACGACGATCGTCGCCGGCGAGTACACGCTGAGCTGCATGATCGCGCTGGTCGCGCTGGTGCCGTCGGATCCCCCGGGTGCCACGATCACCACCAGCGCCGTCCACGTCGTCGTGCAGTGAGCCGCGGGCGCGGATGCCCCGGCTGTCGGTCGTCACCCCGGTCCGCAACCGGGCCCACATCGTCGGCGAGTCGGTCCGCAACTCGCTCGACCTCGCCGACGAGGTGATCGTCGTCGACACCGGCTCGACCGACGACAGCATCGCGGTGGCCGAGGCGGCGGGGGCGCGGGTGGTGACGCTGGCGAAGGAGGACTTCACCTACTCGCGCGCCCGCAACCTGGGCGCCGGCCACGCGACCGGCGACTGGATCTTGCAGAAGGACTCGGACGAGCTGATGCACGCCCGCTACCGGCCGGTGCTCGAGGCGGCGATGGCGTCGGGCGACTTCGACGTCTGGGAGTTCCCGCAGCTCAACAAGCTGGCCAGCGGCTCGCTCGAGCTGGTCACCCAGCGTCGGTTGTACCGGCACCGCGCCGGCTACTACTGGGGCGGTCTGGCGTTCGAGTGGCTGTACCCGCTGGCCGACGCCGGCATCGCCAACGCGATCATCCTCAACCACAACCACGCCGGGCGGATGGCGCCGGTGTCGCGTGCGATCCGCGAGGCCCTGATGCTGCGCGAGATCGAGGCGCTGCGCCACGCTGGCCTCGACACCGCGCTCGAGCCCGCGACGCTGATCTCGCGCTGCCGGCACCTGTGCCTGCACGCCCGCCACCTGATCGACACCGAGCCGGTGGCCGCGCTGGCGTGGAAGTGCTTCGTCGAGCTGGTCCGCGGTCAGGAGCAGGGGCCGCACGCCCGCCACGAGCTCGGCCGCTTTCTCGAAGCGGCCGGCAAGGTCAAGGCTGCGTACGAGATCTACCGCGACTACCCGCTCCTCGAGGCGCCGCCGATCTACCTCAACCACTTCGCCGCGGTCGCGATGGCGGCGGTCGGCGAACCGCGGATCTCGCTCGGGGCGCTGGACCACGCGATCGCGCGCTGCCCGAGCGCGATCTTCTATCTCAACAAGGCGTCGATCGAGGACATCATCGGCGACGAGGACGGCAAGCGGGCGTCGGTCGAGGCGCTCCAGCGGCTCCTGCCCGAGCTCTTGAGCTACGGCCCGCGGCCGCCGACGCTGGCCTGATCGACGTCTCGCCGATCGGGGCTCGGCCGGCCCACGGGTCACGAGCTGGGCCGCGACCGCGCCCCGGTCCGCTCGCCCGCGCTACTTGTGCCAGACCGTGATCGCGTCATACCCGTAGCACGAGGTCGAGCCGCTACTGGCAAACGGCGAGCTCGCCGCCGTGCAGCGGCCCGCGCAGGTGCTGCCCGCGCCCCACGGATTGATGTAGGGCTTGGTCGAGCTGTCGTAGCCGATGCGGCCCGGCTGCGGGTTGCTGGCGAGGTTGCGTCCGTTGCAGTAGTACATCTTCGGCGGGCTGACGAAGATGTTGCCGAAGAACGAGCCTTCCTGGTTCGGGTAGCCAAGGTCGAGGCCCCAGCCGATCTGCGGCTGCCAGGTCGACTCGGCGACGATCCACAGCGGGACGTGCATGCCGGCGGTGTTGATGTGGGCCAGAATGCAGGCAGAGATCCAGTTCTGGCAGTAGGTGCTGCACGAGCCGGTCTCCCAGGCCGGGGCCACGCCGATCGCGCCGTCGAATGTGTACGAGGTGCCGTACTGGTCCTGCTTGGTGACCGAGTGGCCCGGCGGCAACGCGCACATCACCAGGTACTGGACCGTGGTCCGACCCTCCGGGGTCGACATCAGGGGGCCGCCACTGGTCAGGCCGTTCTGGGTGTTGAGCCCGTTCTGGGTGTTGAGCCCGTT